>NZ_JAUPTE010000030.1:0-69410 GCF_036701705.1 Microcoleus sp. w1-18aA5
ATAAGTTTCCCACGATCCCAGACCCATGCAAATACTACCCTTGACAATTTCCCTTTTTCCTTAACTTGTCACCAATGGACTTTAGATGTCACTTTTAATGAAGACCAATGCCGCATTCGGTCGTTAAACAGCCCTCAAAACTTGGCTCTTCTAAGACGAATGGCACTTAATGCCATCAATCAAGAAACGACTCTCCGACGTAGTTTGCGACAAAAAAAGAAACGAGCGGCGATGAATGATGACTATATGATGCAGATTCTCAAGTGCTTGTGTCAAGCCTGATTGAGATGCTCTTACCCTGAGGATAGAATGAGGGCATGGGGCATGGGGCATGGGGCATGGGGCATGGGGCATGGGGCATGGGGATTGGAAGTCCAAAATTAGTATTTATTCCTTCTGCGATACAACTCACAAAATTTATTTGCTATGTACGAACTACCGGACATCCGCTGGATTGTTCACTGCGCTGGGGTTGTAGATATTATCATCGCTTTTGCAAATGCGATCGATGCCCCAGACTGGCAAAAATTGCGATCGCACCTAGCCGGCGAAAGAGATATCTACTCTTCGGAAGTTTGAGGAATCAAACAAACTGTGGTAATTGTCAGTAACAATCCTGAAGTGCATGGCTATTTGCGGGGCAAATCGCAATAAAATCTCATTCACAACTGAAATGCGAACAGATTTTTCATAACTAAAAATTCACTCCTACCTGGGAGTAAAAACTGCACTGGGGTAAGCAATCCGCTTGTGATTGAACTGTTCCCAAACTCGCACAAAAATCTCCGCAATTAGAGACATATCCTCCCGCGTCAAATCCGAATCAATCAACTGATTATCCTGCCAGCGAGCCCTCAAAATCCGATTAACCATATTCAAAGCCTCTTCATGAGTAGCATCCTTGAGCGATCGCAAAGCAGCCTCGCAAGAATCCGCCAGCATCAAAATCCCGGTTTCCCGCGACTGCGGAATCGGCCCATCGTAGCGAAAATCCTCCTCCCTCACTTGGCGACTTGCGATTGTTAACTTTGAATTATCCGCATCTGGCAAAGTAATCTTTAAATCTTCTATTTCTTTGGCAGCAATTTGCTGCGCTTGGTGGTAGAAGTAAGCAATTAACATTGTACCTTGGTGTTCGGGAATAAACGCCTGAATTGCCTTCGGCAATCGATGCTTTCGCGCCATTACCAAACCTTCGGTAACGTGCTTTTTAATAATCTCCGCGCTCCCCCAAGGGTCATTAATTTCATCGTGTTTGTTGCCCCCACCCATTTGATTTTCACAAAATCCGAGCGGATCGTGCATTTTTCCAATATCATGGTATAATGTTCCAGCTCTGACCAGCTCAACATTGCAGCCGAGTTCCCGGGCCGCAGCCTCCGCCAAACTCGCCACAAACAGCGTGTGCTGAAAAGTCCCCGGAGCCTCGGCAGCCAACTTCTTCAACAGCGGGCGGTTGGGATTGGCAAGTTCCGCCAGCCGGATCGGCGTAATCAAGTCAAAAACGTGTTCCAAATAAGGGCTGATGCCGATCGCCACAACGCTCCAAGCCAAACCGGCCAAACTTTGCGCGCCCACAGTACCGAGCACAACGTACCAAATCGCACCGACAGCGGCGCTGGCAATCAAAGTCCCCACCAGATAAACCGTGCCCTGAGTCAACCCAAGAGCCAAGCCCAAAAGAGCCAATTCCTCGCGCGATCGCAGCCGCCCGGCCATAAAAGCGCCCAGCAATCCCCCCGCCCCGCTAGCCACCAAATGAATCAAGTCCACATTTAAGCCAACGGGTAGCAGCGCCGACAGCAGCCCCACCACAGTCACTCCCACTGCCGAACCGTAGAAGCCGCCCGCTAAAATCCCGATCGCCGGCAAACTCGTCCAAGGCAGCCCCAAACTCACTAGCACCGGCGCGCTCAAAGTCAGCAGCAGCAATAGCAAATGATCTCTGCGGCGCAAGCGGTAGTGCCTTTCCACCAGCAGTACGATCGCAATTGCCCCCCCGACTAAACAAACAAAACCCGTCAGCCCCAGCCAATTTACCCCCCGCCGACTTAAACCAAAATAGTCCAGCAACACGAAATCTTGCTGCGAGATCTCTTGTCCTTGGGCAACAATTATCTCGCCCTGATCTACTGCGATCATCACCGGTTTCACCTTTTGCGCCGCTAATTCAGCTAGCTGTTTGGTTTCCTCGCGATCTCTCACCAGATTTGGCTGCAAAATCGCTGTTAAACCCTCCACCGCCAAAGCTTGGGACTCTAACGGCACTTCATCAGCCACTTGCAGCTTCACGGCTTCTTGCAAAATCTCTTTGGGCAACCCCTGCGGGATACCTTGAGCCACCATCCTTTTTGCCGCCCGACTCATACCGGTTTGGGTTTTCTGCCAAGCTACATCCGACCAATCAAACAGCGAAGTATCGTAAATCTGTGGCAGCCCCAAAACCGAAGGTTTTTCCAGCGCCTCCACAGCATTGAGATAGCGCTGGCGAGCAGAGGAAATACTGTCTGTCAGGCTTTGAAAGTCTGCCGCCCGGACCGATCGGCTGTAAGCTTGCAGTTGAGCTATAGCATCTTGCTGAGACTTGTTATCTGTTGCCCCAGCAATTGCCGGGGAATCCAAACTCAATCGCTCGGAAGTTGCCCTTTTGTCACCCGCTTGCGCCAAAATCGAGCGCCACTCCCACTCGGGACAGCCCCGCAAGTAAACCTGAACCGCAAGTGAGAGCGCCGAGGTACTCGCAAACGGAAACGGGCCTACCGCCTCCCGTAGCTCGCTTCCCTGCTGCAAAAATTGTTGCAATTCTTGATGAATTTGTCGATCGACCGCCGAATCCAGCATTAATATCGCTACAGCCCCGGTCCGCGCTGCTTTCCGCTGTTCTTCAGTAGTTTTGTAATCGGGGACGCTAGCAGTAGCAGGAGCCTTAATCGTCTGAGGAGCTTTCGTGCCCACATCCAGTTTCGGCTGGTTGTAGAAGCGGTGGCCCAGAGCGCTGCTTAGGGAAACTACCGCTACCAGCGCCAACATAGGGGAACGAGCTTGATTTTTGAGGCTTGATTTGGAGGTTTTACTTGTAAATTTAGTAGTAAAAGTCTCGGGAAGAAGCCATTTCTGGCGCGACAAACGGCTCAGGAGAGGCCCGCTAGCGCGCTCGGTATCTGCTTTGCTGTAGCCATTTTGCACTTTAGCAATGTGTTGGCGCAGTGAGCGCGCAGCCCCTAGCTGCTCAATCTGCCGCATCAATGAGGAGAGCGTATTCATTTGTGTCGAAGATATATCACTGTTATCCAGCAGCTTTGTCAGAATTTCTGACTATGCATCTTGATTGATTTTATCCGAACTACCCTGGCTGAATATTCAACCCCCCAGACTACTTTGCCTGACTATCGCCATCAGTTGACTTTCCTAACGGTGGCCAACAACGCAAGCAGCTTATTTGCTTCCCTTGTCCATATTGAACGGAACTCGCGCGCGAGGGCTAAAAACCTTGTTTCTCCGTAGATTGTTCGTTTTCCAACCCCATATTCTCGTTTAAACCTGGCTTGTTGGGGCAAGCGCGTCCCATTTAATTTTTCACATTTAATTTTTCACTTTTTAATCTTTAATTGTGGCTCTCCTTCAACTTTCGCTTTTGACTTGTTAATGGCTAATTGCTAATTTCTGGTTTCCCCTTACCGTTAAAAGCTCCAAACTTTATATTTTACGAGGTCTAATGACATAAGGTGCAGCCACCGAGCGGGCTAGCGCTGCGGAATCGAGTCCGGCATCGGGCTTGTAAACTCCGGTCCAAACAGCAAACAGGTTATTTGCTAACTCTACAATTTTTGCATCGCTTCCAGTTCCCCAGAGCGAGGGTTCTCGGCCCTCGGCTAGCTGCAGCGAATTAACTTCAGCCGAAGATACCTGTCGCCATTCTACAGGAATCGCACCAACGCCGTTATAGGCTCCAGACAAAGCTCCTGTCAAAGCGCAGGTTATTTGTCCAGCTATGCCACAGCGGGCAGCGCGCACCACTGACAAGCGAAAGTCTTCTGGGGTGTTCAAAAAGCAGTAGAAAGCTAAGGCAATGGGAATGAAATTTCCAGGGTTGACAATTGACTCGGTTTGTATTTTTTTTTCACCTTCGCCCTGTCTGTCTCGCAAAGCTGTGGCGCTTTTGCACAGATGAGTGGCGGCTGTTTCTAAATCGGCTCCTTTTTCTAGTAGTATTTGCACTTGCAGCAGCAGCTCTGTTAAGGCATTATCTGTTTTCAGGTAGGCAAGTGTTTGCTGGATCGCTGTCGCGGGGTCAAGTCTTTCTTTGAGAGATCGGGCGATCGTATATGCTACTGCTAAAATTGCTGTTTCCCATTCTGGCTGGTTTTCGTTGTGCCAAACCTCTATCGCCAGCATGATTTTTTCTCGCAGCTTGGCTTTATTTTCGTGAAAAAACATCGCGGATGGCAGCGCAGCAACAGCAGCTTCACCAGGGTTAAGCAGGGTTTGAAACTCACTGTTGCCGGGATGGTAGATTTCCGACTTGGCAAATGCTTCCCAAGTATCGCGCCAATCCTTTAAATCTAAACCCCTACACTGAATTAAACTTTGAACACACGCTACCGCAAGTCTCCCGGATGCGGATGAGTCTCTGCGAGTTGGGATTTTACTGTTGACAGAATTCAACGCTAATGTTGCGCCACTTACGGTCAATTGTTGGTGTTTCGTCAGTTGTAAAATCGGCTGCAAGTCTTCTGTTTGGGGGGGAATACCCACGAGTTGCCTCTGGTATTGCAGGCCTATAGAGTCTCCTAAAACTGCCCCTAGGATGGTTCCTTGAAACTTGCTCAACAGGGAATGCCGCATTTGAATTTAACTCAAGTTGTTAGTAATTGGTAATTGGTAATTGGTAATTTAGAATTATTCGTGGTTTCCTTCTTTGCGTAACTTTTGTGATTAATTTGAATTCAACCCAAACATATAAGGGCTGGTTTTCCATCTAAAACCTGCCCTTATCCGATCGCTACAATCGGTAAATTTCTAATTTTTAATCAGGTAACTAACTAGAGCTTGCAGCCCCAGCCGATAACTTTCTGAGCCAAAACCGCTGATTTGCCCGATCGCCACCGCTGCGATAAACGAGTGATGCCGAAAAGCTTCCCGTCGATAAATATTGCTCAGATGAACTTCTACCGCAGGGATATTCACTGCGGCGATCGCGTCTCTAATTGCCACACTCGTATGAGTATAAGCTCCAGCATTAATCAATAAGCCTTGGTGCTGCCCTAACATCGAGTGAATTGCATCCACCAATACCCCTTCATGATTTGACTGCTGAATTGAGACTTGCACCTGGAGGGCTTGCGCTTCTCGTTCTAGCAACTTGTTGATATCATTTAAAGTCGCAGAACCATAAACTCCAGGTTCTCGCTGACCCAATAGATTCAGATTCGGGCCGTGAAGTACCAGGATATTTAACAATTTTAAAATTTCCAGCGCAACAAAAATTATGAGAGTTTTGACATGGGATTTAGAACCAGCCTGCCACCTCAAACGTCAAACCTTAAACCTCAATCTTCTAATTCAGTCCCGACTACCTGCGATTCCTTGGTTGGTTGACAGGAATACGAATCGGTTCAAGTTCCGGTTCAGGATCGGGACTCAGCAGTCCTTCTATCAGCTTGCGAACCCATTCTTTAATTTCTTCCAGCACCTTTTCAATGTCTTCCATTGAACGGATAGCTCCTTTTTTTATAGTCTAGATTGCTAAACCGACGGCTAAATATCTAAAAATAAGCAAGCACGACTTTGAAACCAAAGGTCAAACTTGCTTTCTCGCTTGCTGGTTATTTTGAGCAATGGAGAGATTCAGTATATTGGCCAATCAGTCCTATCTTATTATCATAACGAATCTTTACAGATAATCAAGAGGCAAAAGGAAAATTGCCGAATTATATCAGAGTATAGAGTCTTAAATAAAGCTTAAGCTTACGGTTGACTGTTGACAATTGACCAATCGTAGGATTTTTTCTACGCTTTTGCCAACAATAATTTACGCCGGAGCCGATCGAGCGCCGTACAGCTACTCAGATTCCGAATCCAATCGCGGCCTCTGGCATCGCCAAAACGGTATTCAAAACTTTCTGTGTCGCCGTCGGGGCCCGCTAAACCGACATAAACCAGTCCGACAGGTTTAGCATCTGTGCCGCCTCCAGGCCCGGCGATGCCTGTAATGCTCAATCCCCAATCGGTATTGAGGCTGGCGCGAACTCCCGCAGCCATTTGTTTTGCTACTTGGTGGCTGACAGCCCCAAACTCGGCTAAATCTTGCGGATCAACACCTAATAATCCTTCCTTAACCCGATTGTCGTAAGAAATAATCCCGCCTAAAAAGTAGCTCGAACTGCCGGGAACACCAGTCAGCATCGCCCCCAATCCACCTCCCGTGCAGGATTCAGCCACGCTAAGAGTTTGCCCCGCATCAAGCAACAATTGGCCGACAGTGGAAGCGAGGGTATCGCTATCAGCACCGTAACAGTCTAAGTCGGCAATTTGTCGCAATTGTTGTTCGATCGGCTCAATCAAGTTTTTCGCAGCCACGGACGAATCCGCGCGGGCCGAAATCCGCAGTTTGACTTCGCCGTGATTGGCGTAGGGAGCCACAGTAGGATTAGTTAAATTGAGAAAACTATCTACTTTTTCCGCCAATGCCGACTCAGCAATCCCCCAAAATTTTAATGTGCGGCTGTAAATAGTGGCGCTACACCAGCCGCCATTTTTCAGGTAAGGAACGGCGGTTTCTCGCCACATTAAGTGCATTTCCGCCGGTACGCCGGGAAATGTCATTACTGTCACGTCAGAAACCGGCTGCCAAATAATGCCCGGTGCAGAACCGCTGCGGTTCGGCAGAATATCCGCAGTTTCTGGAATTAAAGCTTGTTTGCGATTGCTGGGACTCATGGTGCGTCCCCGCTGAGCATATTTGTATTCGATATCTGCGATAATTTCCGGCTTTTCGATGAGGGGAACCCCAAAAAAATCGGCGATGGTTTCGACTGTGAGGTCGTCTGGTGTGGGGCCCAGACCTCCGGTGAACAGCAAAAGCTGCGATCGACTGACAGCAATTTCTAACACTTGTTTGATGCGTTCTGGATTGTCCCCCACCACTGTTTGATAGTAGTGAGGGATTCCCAGACTCGCTAATTCTTTGGCTAAAAACTGGGCATTGCTATTAAGAATATCGCCTAACAGCAATTCAGTGCCAACACAAATAATTTCAGCAACCATTATTCGATTTTAGATTTTAGATTTTGGATTTTAGATTGGGGATTGGGGAATTGGGGATTGGGCATTGGGCATTGGGCATTGGGCATTGGTCATTAGTGATTAGTTATTGGTGATTGGTGATTGGTGATTGGTGATTCTTACTAACAACTGTCAACTGTCAACTGACAACTGACAACTGTCAACTGTCAACTGTCAACTGTCAACTGTCAACTGTCAACTGTCAACTGACTATCGAGCGTGTCTCCAAACTTTCCAGCTAGCATATCCCAGTAAACTGGTTGCACCCATAGCGTAAATTACGCCACTGGGAACCGAAAAAGCTAGGGCTAAACTTCCAACCCACAGTGTCAGCGAGTAAATAAATAAAACCGCAAATCGATGGGATAGTCCGGCTTGTAGAAGTCGGTGGTGAAGGTGGCGCTTATCAGCAATAAACGGTGACTTGCCGTTGCGAAGTCGATCGAGAATCACCGCCGACATATCTAAAATCGGTACAGCTAAAATTAAATATGGCAGCAACACAGAAGTAACAGCCGTAGTTTTAACTAACCCAATTACTCCCACTCCAGCGAGAGTAAACCCGATAAAATAAGCCCCGCCATCTCCCATAAAGATTTGAGCCGGATTGAAGTTGTAGCGCAGAAATCCCAAGGCCCCGCCAGCTAAAGCCGCTGCAATCAGGGCCGCCGCCGGTTGGTGCATCGCCAGACTGACAATCAGCATTACAACTGCTGCAATCCCTGAAACTCCGGCAGCTAAACCGTCCAAACCGTCAATCCAGTTGATGGCATTCGCCATGCCGACGAGCCAAATCACGGTAATTGGCAAGCTCAGCCAGCCAATATTAGTCAGTCCCAAGGAGGGAACTGTGAGAAACTCAATTTGTACGCCCGCGTACCAAACGATGCTGGATACGCCAATTTGCATGAGCAAGCGTTTTAAGGCCGAGAGCGAAAATAGGTCGTCTGCTAAACCGATGAGGAAGAATCCGATGCCGCCGAGGGTGACTCCCCAAATTTCGTATTCGTCTTTGGGATTGAGAACTTGTCCGTTAGCATCGATGAAGCCTCCTGAGAGCCAGACAAATAAGAGGGCAATGATAGTGCCGAGAAAGATGGAAACTCCTCCCAAACGGACCATCGGGCGCTTGTGGACTTTTCGCTCGCCTGGCCGATCGACTCGCCCGCTTTTGAGACCAATTTTTTTGACTATTGGCGTACTCCAGAGGACGATGATCGCAGAAACCAGAAAAGCGAGTATGTGGTACAGATACTGGTACGGCATCTGAAATCAATTTTAAATAGTGCGGGGCAATTAGTCTGTCAGGCAGAGTCTACTACATTTCAGATGGCTTATCACAAGGAAACATCTTGAAGAGCGACTGGGGGTTTGGGAGTCGGAGATTTGCCGCAATGGCAGTTGCCCTGGGGCGAATTGTCAGGTTGTTCATTCATAACTCTCGAATTAACGATTTGAAATATAGACTTTTTCGCGAGCCAAAAAGTCTATATTTGGCGAGCGGGCCCAGTTGACCGGTATCTTTCGCAACCGACAAATACCGTTAGTCAAACCAGCCCCGCCCGACAAATATCTGTACTAAAAACCGTATTGGCGATCGATATTTTTGGTGAAAACCGCTTGTCAATATCGCTACCGGCAACTCTCAATCTTTTCCTGCTCTTTTACCCTTTTACCCGTACACTTCCAACTACCAATTTCCCATTGCCGATCAGGAAAATTAAGCTAATGCCGGCACTTTCAAGTACAAGTGGGGATATAAGGGGAAGCGATCGCACAGTGCTGCTACTCGACGCAGGCAGTCGGCTGCGACGCTTTCATCATCTGGATTTAGCAGGCGATCGGCAATAATGTTGCCAATCTCGGTAAATTCTGCTGTTCCCATTCCCCTGGTGGTCATCGCCGGCGAACCGAGTCTCAAACCGCTGGTGACAAAGGGCGATGCCGGATCGAAAGGCACGGTATTTTTATTAGCAGTAATATTCACACCGCTGACTAATTGGTCCGCTCGCTTGCCTGTCATATTTGCCGATCGCAAATCAACTAGCATTAAGTGATTGTCCGTGCCACCGGAAACGAGTTTTAAACCCCGCTGCTGCAACTGTGCAGCTAAAGCGCGCGCATTTTCAATTACTTGACCGGAATAAGTTTTAAATTCAGGCTTTAATGCTTCGCCGAAAGCTACTGCTTTGCCCGCAATGACGTGTTCTAAGGGCCCACCTTGAGTACCCGGGAAAACTGCTTTGTCAAACTTTTTACCTAATTCCGGGTCATTGGTCATAATCAAGCCACCACGGGGGCCACGCAGGGTTTTGTGAGTGGTGGTGGTGACTGCGTGACAGTGGGGGAGGGGGTTGGGGTGATGCCCTGTGGCGACTAACCCGGCGATGTGCGCGATGTCGGCGAGCAGGTAGGCTCCGATTTCGTCGGCGATCGCTCTAAACTTCTCAAAGTCGATAATTCGTGAATATGCTGAATAGCCACAAATGAGCAATTTCGGGCGGTTTTCTTTGGCAAGTGCCAAAATTTCGTCGTAGTCGAGCTGTTCTGTTTCTTGGCTGACGCCGTAGTGAAAAGCTTTGAACCATTTGCCGGATACGTTGACTGGTGAACCGTGGGTCAAGTGGCCGCCGTGGGACAAATCCATGCCCATAATTCCGTCTCCGGGTTCCAGCAAGCTCAAAAATACTGCAAAGTTGGCTTGAGCGCCGGAGTGGGGCTGGACGTTGGCGTGAGCAGCTCCAAATAGCTGTTTGGCGCGGTCGATCGCGATTTGCTCGATGCCGTCAATAAATTCGCAGCCGCCGTAGTACCGTTTCGCTGGCAGTCCTTCGGCGTATTTATTGGTCAGCACTGAGCCTTGAGCTGCCATTACCGCTGCGGAGGTAAAGTTTTCGCTGGCGATGAGTTCTAGGTGGTCTCGCTGCCGCTGGAGCTCTTGCCCGATTAAATCGGCAATTAGCGGATCGGTTTTGGAAAGGAATTCTAAGTTAGTGTCCGTCACAATAATCAACCTCTTGACAGTTTTGGGATTGGGAATTGGGGATCTTATACCGTACTACGGATTTCGCACCATTGACATAAATATTACGTTGTGTTCAGGTTAAGCGGTTTGTCCCCAACTCCTGACATACAATGAAATTACTGGTGTGAAACCTGCCGGAGGTATCAAATGTTAGTCATTTTAATGGAAAATCAGATGCTTGCCCCTCAGTGTGTTTGCCAAAGTTGTTTGCTGGCAGATCGCACTGGGCAACCGCGCTGGAGTGGTGGAGAGCTTCGCTGTGGACATCCAGTTGCTAAACCTACGGAAAATTTGCCCGATCGGTACGAGTGTCAAATGGGCTTCGTCATTGCCAATATTAAATAAGAAAGCCTGCCATTGGTAGTTGAGGCTGCTCCCCGCTGAGTAAAAAGCCAATTCCGGGCGAGTCGGAACACAAACCCTGCTGCTGCGTTATCCTGAGTTTAATGGAATTCATAGTTAATTGATCGACTCAGGAGAGTTCATTATGACTTGGCGCGGATCTACAACTGTTCCAGACCGGATTTTTGCTTCTTTGCCTTATTTGCTTCCGTTGGTTGACGGGCTTGCCTTTGGCAGGTTTCTGTTTACACAGTTTCCTGTCCTGCAACTGTTGTTGATACCGCTAGCTCCATTGATGCAAATTTATAGTTTGCCCTTTGCTAGCTTGATTATCTTCTTTGCTCTGTATTTAGGAGTAGTTAGAAACGAAAACATCAGTCACTTCATTCGTTTTAATGCGATGCAGGCGATTCTTTTAGACATTGTTTTGATGCTGTGTGGTCTGGTTTTGCCGATTTTTTCTAACGGCGTTCAAGTCGCATTTATTGCGGAAACTCTGTATAACATGGTGTTTTTGGGCGCTTTTGCTGCATTTGTCTATGCAGTCGTGCAGTCGCTTTTGGGACGCTATGCAGAGATTCCTCCGCTTTCGGATGCTGTTTATATGCAGGTTCGTTAGTCAGTTGGCAGTTGGCAGTTGTTAGTTGTTAGTTGTTGGCGGTAATTACCAATTAGCCATTACTAATAACTACTGTATTTTCAAGACTGCCGATGCCTTCAATTTCGATGCGGACTCGATCGCCTATTTGTAGCGGCCCTACTCCTTGCGGCGTTCCCGTCAGTATCACATCACCGGGAATTAGGGTCATTACTTGACTGATGTAGGAGACGAGAAAGTCTGGCGAAAATACCATGCGATCGATCTGGGATGACTGTACCGGTCGCTCGCTCTCATTGACAAAAGTCTGCAATTGTGCAGCAGGACTCAGTTCGCGGACAATCCAAGGCCCCAAGGGACAAAAAGTATCGAACCCTTTGGCCCTGGCCCACTGGTTGTCCCGCTTTTGCAAATCTCTGGCTGTTACGTCGTTGGCGATCGTATATCCCCAAATTTTGCTGTGTGCTTGTTCGGGAGTGCAGTTGGTACAATGTTCGCCAATTACCAGGGCTAATTCTCCCTCGTAGTCTACCCTTTCCGACTGCTGCGGATAACGAATCTCTGCACCTGCTGGGATGACGGCACTCGGAGGCTTGAAAAACAGCAGGGGTTCTTCCGGTACTGGGGTTCCCATCTCGGCGGCGTGATCGACATAATTTTTGCCTACGGCTACAATTTTTGAGGGAGAGCACGGGGCGAGAATTTGGTAAGTATCTGGTGAAAGTTCCAAATCGGTTGGTTGTCCTTTTAACCAGGGCGGTGCATCAAATACTTGAACGCTGTGGCCCAGTTGCAGTAAACCGTAGTGGATGTGTCCTTGTGTTGTTTTGACTCGAACGTAGCGCTGGGCCATAGTATTTGAGATTTTAGGTTTTAGATTCTAGATTCTAGATTAAGAGGATATAGGCATTATTGCGGAAAATTAATTTGTTTATGCCCGTTTAAGATTTTCGCTGTGCAATTTTGCAACCACTTTCTGTACAAATGCTCTGCAGCGGTTTATCCCAGCAGTCAACTGGTAGTTGGGCGACCAAGGCAAATTCAAAGATAATGCCGATCGCAACTTTTGATTCCCACTCAGCTAAACTGAGCATTCGATCGTAATAGCCACCGCCGTAGCCCAAGCGATAGCCACGAACATCGCAGCCTACTGCAGGTACGAGCATTAAATCTACTTCTGAGTGGTCTATTTTAGGAGCATCCGGCAGTGGTTCGAGTATGCCATAAGCTCCTGTATGTAAAGCATCTCCAGGCTGCCAGATGTGCCAGGATAGCTCTTTGCCGACACAGCGGGGAAATCCCCATTTGCGGGGAGTTACAAATAGGGGACTTAAATCGGGTTCTTGGCGACAATTGAAGTAGGCGAGGATTGTTTTTGCTTGGGTGAATAGGGACGAGTTTTGCAGGTGATTGCAGATGCGATCGCTCTTTTGTCTCCATTCTTGTGCTGATAGGGATTTGCGGGTGTTGAGGAGCGATTTTCTTAATTCTGTTTTAGTTAATGAAGGTTCAGCAGTATTCATATTTGCGATCGAATCTCTCGTTTGACTTCCAGTCCGACAGGGGTTAAAAACCCCTGTATCACAGCGAAAGTCCTCTAAAAGAGGACTACAATTAATTGCATTTTTATCACATTCTTTAGTCGGTTTTAACCGACTTTAGCTTTGAGGCAGGGGTTTCAACCCCTGTCGGACTGCCGGACTGTCGGAAAGTATCAACAAACTGGATTTGATATTACATATTGTCTCACCACAGGACAAACGCTGAATAGCGTTTCATTCTCCTGTTCTTCTATTTCAACTAACGATCGCCTCCCCAAAGATTGCAGCCCGTTGAATAACTCGGAGGGCGATAAATCGGCATCTTGTAGCAATTGCTCTATTGAAACTGAATTTGCTTCGCGGCTGAGGCGGCTGATGAGGTTTTTTTCTAATTCTGACAAACGATTTATCTGCGGGTGCAATGTTGCTGCCAATTCTTCCCCTAAGAATAGCCTATCATATTTTAAAAATTCTGCAACCCTACCTCGGAATATTTCTTGAATAGTGGTGGCGACTATTTTTAACCACAATGGATTGCCTCGGTAGGCGTTAATTAGGTTTTCCCATGTTTCAGGATTGAGTAAACTTTTTTGTCGAAAAATTTCGGCTGCTGCTGTACCTATGCCTTTGAGTTGCAAGGTGCGAACGGGTGATTTTTCTCCTTTTAAGGCGGTAATTTCTCTGGGTGGTTCCCAACTGTTGAGGATTAAGCAACTGTTGTGGGTTGTTTCTCCGATTTGTCTGAAGAGGATGCTGTAATTTTCGCATTCGGGGCGGTAATTTCCTGCTAATTGTCCGCTGCTGAGAATGGTTTGCACGTCGTCTAGGATAATGAGACAGCGGTTTTTTCGCAGGTATTCCATTAACAGAGAAATTCGCTCTGGGATGCTGGTAGGGAGTTCGATTTCGGGTTTATTTAAGAGAAATTTTAGGAGATTTTTTAGGGTTGTTTCTAAGGGTGGGGAGTGGCGGAGACTTCGCCAGATGACGCATTCAAAGTTATGCTGAATTTTGTGGATGAGGTGGAGGGAAAGTGCGGTTTTGCCGATGCCGCTGAGTCCTGATATTGCTGCGAGGTTGCACTTTTCTTGGACGATCGATTTTTCGAGGGTGGCGAGTTCGGATGTGCGTGAAGCGAAGCTATCGCCATCAGGCGAATCGAACAATGATGAAATATGAGGTGCGTCTGCTAAGTCTAGTCGGGTTTGGGGTTTGGAGGTGTCTGAGGTGGGGGTTGAGGGCGATCGGGTTTGTGGATATTCTGAAAATTGACTATCCTTACAGACATTGACATTACCAATAAAAAAATCGTTTCCCGAATTTGATGAAATGATGAATAATTGTCGTCTCTCCAGTGTCGAGCGTAAATTGGATGGAGTGACTTCTTCATCTAATACATTTGATAAACGCTTCCATAATTTGGAAGCTACATTCCTGACGTGACCTTCGCTACAATGCGATGCTTCTGCGATTTGAGAGTATTTTTGACCTTCCCATACACCCCCCAGGATAGCTTCTTGCAGATCCTCCAAATGTTCTCCCGTCTTAGCGAAAACCAGGTCGTCGGCAAATCTCAAGACTTCTTTAACGTCCATCGGTGAGTTAAGTTTAGGGGTTTAGCCTATTATACCTGCTCTTTTATGACATTTTATGACATGGATGGCAACATTTGACTTTTTTTGAGAGTTAGCGTCTAGTAAAATAACTTACATTTTCTGACTTTTTATGACTGGACATCATTGTAAATATAATGATATTATCCAAAAATAAGCGAGCATTTTCCGCTAATAAACTATAGCACAAGATTGGAGTATTAAGCTCATGGCTGACAAAGCAAAAAGAGAACCTAAGCTAAAATGTCCGCTGTCGCCAGAGCAAAAGGATACGGTCAAAGAGGTTGCTGATGTCATTGATAAGCATAGAAAATTTGTCAGAAAAATAACGGGTTAAAGCTAATAAATAGTTGTTTTTTTCCCTCGTAGAGATATGAGAAATGAGTTGAGTTTGCTTGAAATAATCCGACTATTTTTTGAAATGCTTTTTCAGCTAGTTGACTGACAGTATTGATTAATCGCAGACATTTTACCCTAAAAGGAAAGAAGTATGGACGCACTGGTAGCAGCAATCGCACAAATTTTAGATTACATTCACGCCCAAGGCCCCAACGGGATCGCACAGCTAACAACACTACTCGAAGCTTTCAGGGTTGGAGCAGTTTCTGTTGCGGCTCTGGTTGGCTTGGCTGTTAACGTACCCGTTGTTATTGAAGTTATTGGCCAGTTGATAGCTTTAATCAGTTCTGGTGCTGCTGTTCCTGAAATAGCGACGGCGATGGGGTCGTTGGCGGGTTCACTGGGACTATCTATTGAGGCTCTCATCCAAATATTACAATTTATCGGCGGTTTGATGCTGGCATTTTAAATATATCAAAAGCGATCGCCCTTCCTTAACTGAGGTACGATCGCACTTTCCATTTATCCCCTAGATCGCACTTCGTCAACATCTGCTTCTGAATCTTCCTTAGTAAAAACTACATCCTCATAAATAGCATCAATACCTGTGCGAAAATCTACGCTAGCCAAGTGAATTTCGCTTCCTTGATTATAGGAATACAAAACCCACAACCCTTCAGCATTACGGCGAAAACACTCTACCCGCTCACGTTTTTGGCTAATTAATACATACTCTTGAAGCGTTTCTAATTCTTGATAGTCAGCAAACTTATCGCCCCGATCGAATCCTTCCGTACCATTAGACAACACCTCGACAATTAAACAAGGATATCTTTTAAAAGATTGAAAGGCCTTGTCCCGTTCATCGCACGTTACCATCACGTCAGGATAGTAGTAAATATTCTTAGATTCAATCCTAGCTTTCATGTCGGACATATAGACACGACAGCCACTACCCCGAACATGATTTCTCAACAAGGTAACTAAGTTGACAGTAACAGTTACATGAGCGTCATTTGCACCAGCCATTGCATAGGTTTCGCCCTGAATATACTCGTGTTTGAGCGGACTGAGTTCTTCTAACTTCAGATACTCTTCCGGCGAGATATAATTGTGGGTGCGATCGGCAATCATTGGCTTTCCCAAATTTTAGTCTTCGATGATTTCAGTCGAGGTATTTGTATTATAGCAGTTTTCACTCGGATGAAATACAGGACACAGCAGTAGGGACACGGCACTGCTGCCGACTATTGTCAGTGAATTATCACCCAAATTTATAGAATTTATTAGTGCCAAAAGGCGGACTGGTTTGTGTAGGATAGGTTGCAACCGCCGACTATTATAAATTGAGGTTTCTAACCCGCATTTAGTATTATTCCTAAAAAAAACCGGTTTCTTGAAGAAACCGGGTTGTTCACACTTACGCGGCGTGTTGTCGATACCAATCAATCGTATTTTTCAACCCTTCCTTAAACTTCACCTCCGCAACAAAACCAAACTTTTCCGTAGCCCTTTGCGTATCCAAACAGCGACGTGGCTGACCGTTCGGTTTGTCTGTTTCCCAAACAATTTCTCCCTCAAATCCCATCAATTCGCAAATGGTTTCCACTAAATCGCGAATTTTAACTTCGCTATTTGTTCCCAAATTAACCGGGTCAGATTCACTGTAATCTTGGGTGGCCATCACAATTCCCCGCGCGGCATCTGTGGAATACAAAAACTCGCGGCTAGGGCTGCCGTCGCCCCAAACTGGGAGTGTTTTGTCTCCCCTTTCTTGCGCTTCGTGGACTTTGCGAATTAATGCGGGGATGACGTGGGAACTTTTCGGGTCAAAGTTATCTTCCGGGCCGTATAAATTGACTGGTAGCAAGTAGATACCGTTGAATCCGTACTGCTGGCGGTAGGATTGCAGTTGCACTAATAAGGCTTTTTTCGCTACTCCGTAAGGTGCGTTAGTTACCTCTGGATAGCCGTTCCACAGGTCATCTTCTTTGAAAGGAACTGGGGTGAAGTTGGGATAAGCGCAAATCGTGCCGACGCAGACAAATTTTTCGACTCCTGCTTCGTAGGCGGCGTGGATTAGTTGCACGCCCATCATCAAATTGTCGTAAAATAATTCAGCGGGTTTGAGTTGGTTTAAGCCGATGCCACCGACGTGGGCGGCGAGGTGAACGATGATATCTTGTTGGTCGGCGGCGCGCTTGCAGTTTTCCATGACGCGGAGGTCGCAGTCGCGCGATCGAGTTACAGAAATTTTATCAGCATCGGCCCCTGCTTTCACTAGCTGGTCGATTACCTGACGGCCCAAGAAACCGGCGCCGCCCGTGACTAGAATGCGTTTGCTGCTTAAATCCAAGCTTGTCATAATTTTACCCTCGGGATTTTGAATAAAGGTCGATCGACAATTTCAATTCTAAAATTGTTGCTTTAGCAAAAGAAGCCTCCAGCTACAGGACGCGGTTGCCCACAAATCTGTTTTAGCTGCTGCTGATAGGGACTGGTCCGTGCACACCCGAAAGTTAGATTTATTAGTAGCGAGTCCTCAACTATCATTTTAATGTTTTTATTAGCCCGCACAGCCTAAAATTTTGCGAGCAATTAAGGGGGTTCTTTGAATGCCGATCTCGCTAATAGCTGTAACCATCCTCTGATCAGTTGTGAAGTGTGTGCAGGGGCTATCCCTCGGTGCGCGCCTTTCGCCAAAGGGGTAGACACGGGGCCCTACCCCTACAAATTGTTCGCACTGACGGCTTGGTTTCGCGAGTTAATCAAATCCGTTGCCCGAACCTCGACCTTGCTCGTCTAAAGCTTTCATGTCAGCATCTACCATTAAATGTACTAACTCCTGAAAAGTTACAGAAGGTTCCCACTTTAATTGCTGGCGCGCCTTAGTCGAATCGCCTATCAACAGTTCGACTTCTGCCGGCCGCAAGTAGCGTTCGTCAAACTCCACATATTTTTGCCAATCTAAATTGACGTAAGTAAAAGCCAAATCGAGAAATTCCTTAATAGAATGAGTCTCGTTGGTAGCAATGACATAATCGTCAGGTTTGTCTTGTTGCAGCATCAGCCACATCGCCCGCACGTAGTCTTTAGCATAGCCCCAGTCCCGCTTAGAATCGAGATTGCCCAAGTAAATCTTTTTCTGCTTGCCGGCGACTATTCTGGCCACGGCGCGAGTAATTTTGCGAGTTACAAAAGTTTCGCCACGGCGGGGAGATTCGTGATTGAACAGAATGCCGTTGCAGGCAAAAAGTCCGTAAGATTCGCGATAATTTATTGTTTGCCAGTGCCCGTAAACTTTGGCGCAGGCGTAAGGACTTCTGGGATAAAAAGGAGTTGTTTCCTTTTGCGGAACTTCCTGTACCAAACCAAACATTTCCGAAGAACCTGCTTGATAGAACCGCACTTCTATGCCGGTGCGGTGCTGATAGTCCCGAATTGCTTCTAGCAGCCGCAATACTCCCATCCCTACTGTGTCAACCGTATATTCCGGCGAGTCAAAACTGACTCGAACGTGAGATTGAGCGCCTAAGTTATAAATTTCTACCGGCTGAACTTCTTCCAATATCCGGCGGAGAGTAGTGCCATCCGTCAAGTCGCCGTAGTGTAGAAACAGGCGCGCACCCTCGCTGTGAGGATCGACATAAATGTGGTCAATTCGATCGGTATTGAAACTAGAACTGCGCCGGATAATGCCGTGAACTTCATATCCTTTTTCTAACAGTAATTCGCTCAAGTAGGAGCCGTCTTGACCTGTAATACCTGTTATTAGCGCTCGCTTACGTTGCGTCATCTGATTTTCCTTTGACAGGCTGTGTTAATTCACAATAAATTTTTTGGCAGAGGCTGTTGCTCTCTGCCGTATTCTCAAACTGCTTTATAAAACTTACTCAAACTTCACTTTAGTTACCTAAAGCCAGTTGAAGTTTACTTCCTACGCTGTTGGGTAGTGGGCTATCCCAAGATAAGTAGGCTATCCCCCTTAAGCCAAAGGTTATAGAGTTAAGTTTAACACCTAAACCTAAAGTAGTCTATCTAGAAGAACTGATCTTTCTAGATGAATAAGAGGTAGGTTTATTTAAGTATTTGCCCCTGTAGTTAAGCTCACAATTCTTCGATCGGCATCCCGGAACTGTTTAGTTTTGACAAAGAGTTTGTCGCTGATTGTCAGTAGTCAGCATCAGTGGTCAGTAACAAATAAAACTAACTACCGATTGCTGACTGCGGACAAAAATTAGTATGCGCCGTTATTTTTGGGAAAAATCACAACTCCAATTGTTTTGAAAACAATCCACATATCCATCCAAAGGTTTTTGTCATTTGCGTAATAGAGGTCGATTTGGACTCGGCGGGGATAGGGAATATCGTTGCGACCAGACACTTGCCACAAGCCTGTAATTCCAGGTCTTATGGTGAGAATTTTGTTGATGTGACTGCCGTATCTCGGCAGTTCTTCTTCAACTAAAGGTCTCGGTCCGACGACACTCATATCTCCTTTTAAAACATTCCAAAACTGGGGAAACTCGTCTAAACTGGTCATTCGTAAAAATCTTCCAATCCAGGTAATTCGAGGGTCTTGTTTCAGCTTGAAATTGTCCTCAAACTCTTGACGCAAATGCGGAGAATTTTCCATGATTTCTAGCAATATATCGTCCGCATTTTCCACCATCGTTCTGAATTTAAGACAATAAAACCTTTTACGGTTTTTGCCTACTCGTTCCTGTACGTAAAAAATAGGACCGGGCGAGCTTAAGGCGATTAAGAAAGCCAAAAGCAGGTAAACCGGAGCAAACAGGATCAGAACCGATAAGGAAAACAGGATGTCAAATAACCGCTTGAAAAGTTCTCCGTCGAAGCTCTGTAGAGAACGGCTTATGCGTCTATCTCCTTGCAGGACAGACCCAAAACCGCGTCTTGCGATCGCTCGAATTACCTTGCCGGAGATTAGTTGGCTGTCGGCAGTCATCTTACTCCTTCACTTCACACCACACACAGTCCTGATCATAAAGCCTCAAGACGCTTTGTTCTCTCAATTATGTTTCCAATACTCAATTTTCTGCCTTCAGAAGGCTTCAAAAGGCAGAAGGAAGAAGGAAGAGGGCTTCTGGCGGCCGAAGGAAAAAGGCACAAGGCACTGATGCAGAGGTCTTCTCAAGGCACTTATACAAAGGCAGAAGGAAGATTGTCACGCTATCGGGTTCTGGCACTCTCAAGCCCCAGACTCGGTAAAATCACGGGAGTGAAATTCCTGATAGCAGCGTTCCACAAAAGCTAGATAGCGCTGCCCAAAAACTTTGGGGGCAAACTGTTCAGCGCGCAACCTGCAGATTTCTGGGCGAAATTTGCCTTGCAACTGCTCAAATTCCTTGACAGCTTCGACTAATGCTGATGCGGTTTGGGAGGAAAAAAATAAACCAGTTCCTGTCTCTGGGTGTTGGCGAATGTCGAGCACTGTCTCCAAAGCGCCCCCTGCTGCATAGGAAATTACTGGTGTTCCGCAAGCTTGAGCCTCTACCAAAGCTATGCCAAAATCTTCGCAAGCTGCATAGACAAAGGCTTTCGCCTCTGCCATATACTTTTCAACTATGGAGGCGGGTTGCCAGCCGAGCACTTGCACGTTGGGTTTGGCGATTTGCCGAATCATTTCTAATTCTGGCCCGGTGCCGATGACAATTAGAGTATGCCCGAGTTGATTGAATGCTTGGACGATCGCACTTACGTTTTTGTAACTTACCAACCGACAAACGGTGACGTAAAAGTCTTGTTTTTGCCGCATCAAGGAAAATCGCTCGATATTTACCGGCGGATAAATCACCTGGGCCCGCCGCCGATAGCACCGCCAAATTCGGCGCGCAGTGTGTTGAGAGTTAGCGATGAAATAATCAACGCGATTGGCGGAAATTACGTCCCACTGCCGGAGTCGATGCAACAAATATCGCGTCAGCAGACCCTGGATGCCCCGTCCGGCTTTGCTGCTACGCAAATAGTCAAAAGTTAAGTCCCAAGCGTAGCGCATGGGCGTATGGCAGTAGCAGACGTGCATTTGCTGGGGACTGCTGAGGATGCCTTTGGCAACGGCATGGGATGAGGAGAGGATGATGTCGTATTCTCGCAGATCTAGTTGTTCGATCGCGATCGGCAGAAAGGGCAGATATTTTTGGACACCGCTGCGGGCCTTGGGAAAGTGCTGTAAAAATGTTGTGCCAATCTGTCGGCCGAAAAGATAGCTTTCGGGATTGGCCGATTCAAAGTCGATGAGGGCATAGACATCTGCCTCGTCTACGTGTTTGAGGATTTCCTGTACTACGAGTTCTGAACCGCCAGTAGCTAAGGGCGTCAACCATTCGTGAACTAGGGCGTATTTGAGTTTTTTCACTTGTATTTGTAGCCGCTCAAACGATTTGTTAGCGCCAGTGCTGTCAATATTAGTCTTAGTGAGGGATAACTTACGCAATATCGGGCCATCAACCAGGTTTCTATGTAACTATTTAGCTCAAACCAAGGATTTTGGGAATAAACGGAGTTTTTGTCAAATCAGCCACAGCCAAACTGCACTCTCCGACAGTGATTTCCCCGATTGTTGACAAGAATTACTATTAGGCAGAATATTGAAGGTGATTTGCTGGTGCCTAAATCTTCGGAACGGGCGATCGGCTCAATGTGGTGTAAGGAAAAAATGTCCAAATTTTTGTGGAAGGGACTTTTAGTTAGTCCCGCTGTATTGGCAGCAAGTTTAGTCGTATCTTCGACGGCGCTAGCAGCAGAGAAACAGGTAGAAATTGCCACCATAGCTCAAGCTGATCAATTGCAATTAGCAGGTGCTGCAACCGAGGTGGCAAAGGCTGAAACAGCAAAGGCTGAGACAGGCGAAGCAGCGTCGCTAGCTAGCAACTTGACTGTTGAAACTATTGAGAAAGAAAGTGCGAACCTCTACGAGGGCTTTCCTTCGGATCGCTTGGCTAACGCTAACGAGCCGATTGCCCCAGTTGCCGAACAAGCAAAAGCACCGGAAAACGCAGTTGCAGGGGATTTAAGCGAAACCAAACCCGCAGTCGCGCCCGCAAATTTCAGTGCCGAAGAACCTGTCGCGGAGCAAATTCCCGCAGTCGAGCCCGCAAACTTAAGCGAAACCCAACCCGCCGCTACACCGACTAATTTAAGCGCCCAAGAGCAGATTTCCCAATCGCCAAATCCAAATGCCCAACCTCCAGCACAGTCAAATGTTTTAGAACAAATCAACGAATACAGCACAGAAGGCAGTAGCAGCGAAGATGCGGCCGGCCAAGTAACCTCTGTTTCGCAACTTTCCGACGTTCGGCCCACAGATTGGGCGTTCCAAGCTTTGCAGTCTCTAGTAGAGCGCTACGGGTGCATAGCTGGTTATCCTGACGGCACTTTTCGCGGTAACCGGGCGATGACTCGCTACGAGTTTGCCGCAGGTTTAAATGCGTGTTTGGATAAAGTTAGTGAGCTGATTCAAGGCGGTTCCAGAAATCTGGCGACGCGAGAAGATTTGGCTTCTGTGCAAAGGTTGCAAGAAGAATTTGCGGCGGAATTGGCAACTTTACGTGGCCGCGTCGATGCTTTGGAAGCGCGCGCCTCTGAATTAGAAGCAAATCAGTTTTCGACTACGACTAAACTCAACGGCGAAGTGATATTTGGTTTGGCGGGTATCGCCAGGGGAGAGGATGCTGAAGGTAACGATGCCGATAAAGCGACGGCTTTTGGCAGCAGGGTTCGTATCAATTTCGACACGAGTTTCTCTGGAGAAGATTTGCTGAGAACTCGACTGCAAGTTTTGAATCTGGGTTCGTTTTCTACTAATAATACGAAAACCGCTGAAGGGGAATTGCGGTTTAATGCTGGGCCTTTTGGCGAGGCTAGCAATACCGTAGGTTTAGATGCGCTGCTTTACCAATTCCCTATCGGCAAAAGCACTACTGTAATTCTAGAAGCCAACGCCGGCGCTGCTGATGATTTTACCAACACTGTCAACCCTTACTTTGACGGAGACGGCAGCTACGGCGCTCTTTCTAACTTCGGTACTCGCAACCCAATTTACTATTTGACTGGTGGTTCTGGCATCGCTCTGCGGCATCAGTTTGGGGAAAAACTGGAACTGAGTTTGGGATATTTGGCCGGCAATGCTGCGGACCCGACGCGGGGAAATGGTTTGTTTAACGGCTCTTACGGCGGTTTGGCTCAGTTGACTTTCAAACCGAGCGAGAGCATGGCTTTAGGTTTAACTTACGTTAACTCCTACAACTTTGTTACCGGTACAGGCAGCAATGCTTCTAATTTCCCGGCGCGTCTCGGTTCCTTCGGGTTCGACAGCGATAGCACTCTCCCAGTTTCTAGCAATTCCTACGGCGCGCAAGCTTCGTGGCAGTTGAACCGGAGATTTGCAATTGGCGGTTGGGCGGGTTACACCAACCAGCGCATTTTATCCAACTTGGCTACTCCTACGGGTTCTGTGCAGCGGGGCGATCAAAAAATCTGGAACTGGGCAGTTACTTTGGCTTTTCCTGATTTGTTGAAAGAAGGAAATGTGGCGGGGATTGTGGTAGGTATGGAGCCGCGGGTGACGAGTTCTACTAATCGGACTTTGCCGGAAGATAAGGATACTTCGCTGCACGTTGAAGGTTTTTATCAGTTTAAGTTGAGCGATAATATTGCTATCACTCCTGGTTTGATTTGGCTGACTGCTCCCGACCACAATAAGAATAATTCTGATTTGGTGATTGGGGTTGTCAGAACCACGTTTACTTTCTAAGAGCGGGCCTTGGGGATTTTAGATTTTAGATTTTAGATTTTAGATTGGCGGTTTTAATCTAAAATCTAAAATCGCCAATCTACAATCGGTGGGGGCTTGGGTTTAAGGTTTAAACAGAAACGACCAGCTTTAGCTAAAGCTGGTCTGCACAAATAGTTAAATCCGTTGTGTTCCCACAGTGTTTTTCTCACAGTGAGGAAACCCAAGTTGCACGTTTCTTTGCAAAGGGTTCTAAAAGAAATATCATCTCTCTTAAGGGGTACTTTATCAACAAAATGTAAAGTTTTGTAATAAAACTTTACATTACAGGCGAATATAAATTGTGATATCGTTTCCGGTTGCATCGGAATGATTTAACAGCAGAGGGCGCAGAGAACGCAGAGGGAGAGAATACAGAGATGAATAATTCCGATGCTACCGGATTTGATATTAGGGGGCGATCGCACTCCCAGTCACTTTGTATAATCAACCCTAGGTTCAAAAATCCGGTTTCTGCGTAGGTTTATCGGTTCCAAACAGGTTATTTGAGGTAAAAACGAAGTTTCGATTGCCGATCGACCCTTTTACTCACTTTATATAAATTATGCCGGAGCTTGCTGCGGTCTACCCCAGACAATCCGCTCCTGCTTGTATACAACCATACCCGGTTTTGCGCCTTTGGGCTTGTATACATATTTCGGTTCTGTATAAACCACCGGGACTTGTTCGCTGTGGCGGGCGCGACTGTAGTAAGCAGTCATGTCGGCGGCAAATTGCAAATCGGTTTCTTCAGCCACAGTACCGGGTTCCAGACGCAGCAAAGCGTGACTTCCGGGAATCTCTAGGGTGTGGAACCACAAGTCGTAGTCGTTGGCGGTGCGAAAAGTGAGTTGGTCGTTTTGGCGGTTGTTGCGCCCGATTAATAATTCAAAGCCGCTGGGGCTTTGGTAGCGGTGAAATTCGATCGCAGCATTTTTGTCGGTACTGCGGTAATCTGGTACATCTAGATATTTTTGTTGGATCAGTTCTTCGCGGATTTCGGCGAGGGTTTGCAAATCTTGGGTGTTGCGGTAGGTTTCCAATACTGAAAGTGCGACTTCAACTTGTTCTAAATAGTCGATTTCTTCCTGTACGGCGGCTAACAAAGGTTCTACTGCAATGCGGGCTCTTTTAAGTTTTTGGTGTTTTTTGTAGAGGGCTTGAGCGTTTTGAACGGCGTTTTTTTCCGGGTTTAGGGAAATGACAACTGGTTTTTCGGTTTCAAAGTCGGGGAGAGAAATTGATTTCATTCCCGGTTCCCAATGCTGCAAAGAAGCCATCAGCAAGTCGGCTTGGGATTTGTGGGTGTCGGCGTCTGCAGATTGCTGCAATCGTTCTTTAAATGTGTTGGCTTTGAGGCGCAGTTTGGCTAGGACGTTGTTGAGTTTTTGGGTAAGCTGATGCCGCAGTTGGGCGAATACTTCTTGATTGATTTGGCCTGTGTAGTAGCTGTTAAGTATTTCTTGAACCGAAGAAGGAAGTTCGGCAACGGATACTGTAACGGATTTAACGGATGTCAGGAAGGAAGAATTAGAGGGCGCCGAGTACGGGGGCATCGCCCGTACATTTTGATTTTCTGGTGTCGGCCAATCGATGACTGTGTAGCCTTCGGGGGTAAAACTCGGGTGAAATTTCGAGTTTTCTAGGCATTGCAGCCAGTATAGCCAGCGCTGGAATAGTTGCTGCCAGTCGTCGGGATTGAGGCTGTCGGTGGATTGTTCGGGGTCTAAAGAAGCCGATCGAATCATTGCCAAAACTAAGGCTTTACTCATCCCTCGGTAATTCTTCAACAGATTGCCCTTTAATTGCCCAGGAACCAGGCTAATTCGTGATTGCCAGCGGTTTTGAGATTCGCTCAAACTCGGCACTGCATCGGTCAACGACGGGGGCATTTCGTAGGGTTGCCCGGTTTGGATGGGACGGACGGTGGACTGTTTGGCGCTGACTTGGTGGGCGCAGGTGACAACGAGGTTGTCTTGGGCGGTGAGGATGACGTTGCTGTACTTGCCCATGATTTCGGCGTACAGGTGCCAGAGGGCTGGTTCTCCGGGACGTTTGGCGAATTGCAAGTCGATGACTCTTTCCCAGGATGAAACAGGGGCGATGGAAACTAAGGCTAAACCGCTGAGTTGGTGCCGCAGTTGTTCGCTGAAGGTGAAGGTATCGGGAATGCGGGGCGGGGGGTCGCCGACGCAGATGCGGGCGGCCACAGGATGCCAGGAAAGGTCAATCCAGCCGCGCCCTTTCATGGTACGCAGCGCCAGGGACACGGTAAATCGATCGCGCTGGTAGACTTGTTCTAAGCGCGCTGGCAGCCATTGGGCTCGCAGTTCGCTGCAAGCTGCGGTTAAAGTTGTAAAGTCTACGGGTTGCACGGTGGCCTCTTTGCGATCGAACTATCTATTTCTATGCTGACAGATATCGGTCACATTTTACTAACTAATATCAAATTATTGTTTACTCTTGGGTTCGCATCCTTCGCTATGAAAGCCCTTCAATAATCCCGTTAACAAATAACAAATAACAAATAACTAATAGACATCTCCTAAAAATCAGGTTTTGAACAGGCATCCTGCCTGTTCCACAATAATTATGGGAGATATCTAATAACAACTAACTAATAACTTCCCGAATCAATTGCAAATGTTTGTCCAAAGGTGCGATCGTATTGGCGGCGATCGCCCCGCTAGCAGCAACAGCGGGCAAACCAATTCCCGGAAATGTCGAATCTCCGCAGCAAAACAGCCCCGCTAAAGGCGTTGTCGGCCCGGGAAACAAGCCGTTACCAGCCCGAATTCCGGGCCCGTAGGAACCGCGATGGCGGCGCAAAAACCGTTCGTGGGTGAGGGGTGTCC
This sequence comes from Microcoleus sp. w1-18aA5, assembly GCF_036701705.1. Lineage (NCBI taxonomy): Bacteria > Bacillati > Cyanobacteriota > Cyanophyceae > Oscillatoriales > Microcoleaceae > Microcoleus > Microcoleus sp. w1-18aA5. Next base: position 26,392 of record NZ_JAUPTE010000030.1, read on the forward strand.
CAACTAAGGTGACTTCTGCGCGCGATCGAATATTGGGGATAATTCTCTCTAAGGCTTCCCACATTACCTCGGCGCGCGCTTGTTTTTGCCGCTTGTACTCTCCGCTGCTGCGATTGAGCTTTTGCCACAAATCGTAAGGCTCGTTTCCGGGGGTATATGCGTGAATGACGTGCTTTCCGGGAGGCGCGAGGTGGGGGTCGAGGAGGGAGGGAATCGAGACGAGAACGACGTTCTGAGGGGCAGAAACGCCCATTTCCCAGTCTTTGACGAAGATGTAGTGACAAGCCAAGTCCGATCGCACTCCGGCAGCATCAATTCCCAGATGCAGGTGCATGAAGCTGTCGCACTCTGGCGTCGCCTGCCGCTGCTGCCGAAACCTTTGCGGGATTGAGGTTTCAGGCAACAGTTTCAGGGTATCCCAAACGGATGCGTTGGAGACGACGGCTTTGTGCGATCGAATTATTTTGCCTGATCGCAGCCGCACGCCCGCAGCCCGGTTGTTTTCCACCAAAACTTCTGCAACGTGGGAATTTAGCAGCAACTGCCCTCCGTGGCGCTCTAAACCGCGTACCAGGGCATTTACCAGAGCTCCACTACCGCCGATCGGATAGTCCAAAACTGCATTGGGACGATACCAGTCGGCGAACATGAAAGCGACTTCGGCTGCGATCGTTCCGTCGGCGGGAAGTCCAGACAGCAGGAAACACAACAAATTCAGCCAATTTCGGACAAACGGATCTTTGACGTTTTTGTCCATAATTTTGCTGAAAGGGCCTGCAAGTGCGATCGCGTCGCCAGCACTTTTCAGGAAAGCCGGCGCAAATTTGCCGAGGGTAAAAACAGCGCCCAAATCGAAGCGCAAAGCCAGGGAGGGCAAGGCTGTGGCAGCTTTGGCGTAGGGTTCCATGATGCCCTGGAGTTGCCGCCATTCGGCGACTGCTTCCGCGCCGCGCAGTTGTGCGAGCACTTCGCCAAATTGACTCGCACCAACGGATGTGTCGAAATCGCCTTCTGGCAAACAGCAACCCCAGGTATCGTAGGTGATGCAGGGGAGTTTTTCGCCGATCGCATCCAAAACTTGCCGCAGGGGATTGGCAGACGGGCTGTAGGATAATCCTGAGTACAGGGAGGGCCCGGAGTCGAAGCTAAATCCGTCGCGTTCAAAACCGTGTGCGGCGCCGCCCGCGATCGAATGGCTTTCGCAAACCACAACCTCAAAGCCATAGCGGGCCAGCATTGCAGCGCACGTCAAGCCGCCAATCCCGCTGCCGATGACGATGATTTCTGTGTCTGTGGGGGCGATCGCAACCATGTTTTTCTCCGCTACTTCAGCTAATATTATCAATGTCTTGCAGCTTTAGGACTTACGCCTTTAACAGATGCGATCCACCCTAGCCCTCCAAAACACAAGGGGGAAGAAGCAAGGACTTGACTGTAGGCTCGATCCCCCCTAGCCCCCCTTAATAAGGGGGGGACAAGAAGCAGTCAAAGTTCTTGTTAAAAACGGCAGGCTTAGAAGCATTCAAAGTCCCCCTTATTAAGGGGGATTTAGGGGGATCTAGACTCAGCCACCACCCTTAAAATACCAATCTGTATATTATTAAATGGAAAATCTATCTATTCTAGAACAAGCTGCCCAATCTAATTCTAAACCATTTCCCGAAGCTGTAGTCGCCGCCCTCCTCGAAGCTGAGAAAAACGCGAAAAAAAATAAAATTCGCTATTCTTTCGAGCAATTAATCGGCAACTGGCAACTCTGCTTTATCACTGGCACCAAAAAGACTCGACAAAAAGCGGGGATTGTTTTGGGGGCGGGACGTTACATCCCTCAGTGGATTGCAAAAATTCAAATTGCTTATTCGGCAGAACCTGTTGCTGAAGGGGAAGAGAATAGCGAAACCGGCAGGGTGGAGAATTCGGTGCAAGTTGGGGCGATCGTACTAACTCTTTCCGGGCCGACTAAGTTTTTGGTTAATAAAAATATTTTAGCTTTTGATTTTACCAGAATTACGGTGAAATTGTTGGGTAAAACTGTGTATCAAGGATTTATTCGCGGTGGAGAAGCGCGGGAGGCGGAATTTTTTAGTTTGAGTGTGGGGAAGCAGGCATTTTTTGCATATTTTCTGGTAGAAGATGGGATAATTGCGGCTAGGGGAAGGGGCGGCGGATTGGCTTTGTGGGGGAGAGTTTAGAGGAATTAAGGAGGCGATCGAGTAATTGTTTTTGATAGCACTCAGGTATTGGCGAATTCCCAGGGGATTGTTGACCCGAAATACAGTCGAGATTTCCTGCATATGAACCCAGAAGGCTATGCGGCACTCAACTAAGATATAGCAATCCTCGCATCATTTGTGAATTTCTTACTCCCTCCCCGCGAGTTCGGGGAGGGTTGGGGTGGGGTGAAAAATTTACGACTCCGGCAAGGATTGCTGTAGTAGGTTGCAGCTAAGCAAGAAGAGCATTGAATAAATAGCCGATACTGATTATGCCAAGAGTCATTAGGCTGATGAAAAGAGCTAAAAGTTGAGGGCGAAGAACTTTTTTCAGAATGACCATCTCAGGTAATGAAAGAGCGGTAACAGCCATTGTGAAGGCTAACACAGTTCCGAGGGGCATTCCTTTGTTAACCAGTGCTTCAGTAATCGGCATCACACCAGCAATATTCGCATAGAGTGGCACACCTAAAATAACCGCAATAGGAACGGCTAAGGGGTTGTCACGTCCTGCTATCTGGGTGACTAAAGTAGTCGGAACATAACCATGAATTCCTGCACCGATCGCAATTCCTATGACCACATAAAGCCAAACGGATTGCACAATTTGACTAGATTGAAACCATCCCTGTTCAAATCGCTGGTTCCAAGTGAGCTGATTAGATTCAAATTCATCTGTTTGAGCCTCTAGTAATCGGGATTTTTGAATTTCCCAAACAAAGGGTTCCACCCATTTTTCTAATTTTAGTAATCCGATCGTATATCCAGCCACGATCGCCAATCCAACGCCGAAGCCGATATAAAGAAGCGTAACCTTCAACCCAAATAATCCCCAGATCAACACCACCGCCACCTCATTGACCATTGGTGCTGAGATCAGATAGGAAAATGTGACTCCTAAAGGAACACCTGCTTCCAAAAATCCGATAAAAAGAGGAACCGCCGAACAGGAGCAAAACGGTGTAATAATGCCCACAAGAGCCGCCAGGATATTCCCGCCGAAGGTGCGCTTGCCTTCTAACCAATGCCGGACTTTTTCGGGTTCTAAAAAGCTTTGAAATGTACCAACAATAAAACTGATTACAATCAGCAATGTTAAAACTTTAGGTACATCGTAAAGGAAAAAATGTAAACTGGCTCCGAGGTGAGATTTTATAGATAAACCCAAGAGGCGAGTCACAATCTGAGTAGCTAACCAGTCGAACGGATAAAACGGATCGAACATGGTTTTTCTCCAATTATTAGAGTTGTAAGAGTCTCTGAATTTCTGCGCTCGTGATCACTTTTCCTTTGCTGACGACTTTCCCGTTGATGGTCAATGCTGGAGTAGACATAACACCGCGTTTAGCAATTTCGATCGGGTCGGTGATGTGCAGGATTTCAGCTTCTAAATTCAAAGCGGCGATCGCCTCCTTGGCATTAGCTTCCAACTGCTGACATTTTTTACAACCCGCTCCTAATATTTCCATCTCCATCGCCTTCATAGCATGGCTCCTTTTTTACTTATGTAATTTTGTTCAGTTATAGGCTCAGGTAGAGCTAAGTTTTACAGTCAAGATGCTCTTTGAGCGCGCGCTGCTTCTGGTTATTTTTCAAGAACGAGGCATTGATAAGTTGGGTCGGACTGCTCTAATTTGGTTTGACCTTGCTCGACCAAAGGCACTAGCTCATCATGCAGCGATCGCAATTGTCGAATGTTGTCCTCAATTGCCTGAACTTTCTTGTTTAGTCTGTCATCGACGACTTTACAGGCGAGTAATTGCCCATCTTCCAACGCTATAATTTCCTTAATTTCCTCAAGACTTCGCCCTAAAGACTTGGCACTAGAAATAAAGGCAAGTCGTTCCATATCCTGCCGGCTAAAGAGGCGATCGCCCGCTTCAGTCCACTGGGGAGATGGGTTCAATCCAATACGCCCATAAAAATATAGAATAGAGTTTGTGGATTGAGTCCTAAACGACGAGAGACTTCGCCCACTTGGAACATTGATATTATCTCCCTTGCAACCTATTAAACTAATCATATACCCTATCTTAAGGTATAGGGTATAGGGTGAGAAGTTAAGATTTGTTGAAGCTACTGGATTTCAGGGGGCGACCAGCGACTCCAAACCAATATGAATCAATGCTTGTAGGACTCAGGCGGGGTAAAAAAGATATTAGCTTATTGACAACTGACTTTTTTCGCTCAAAAATAAACCTTAATTCAGCCTCCCGATTATGGTAAAAAATAACGGTCTTATTATTTCAACAATATCGCGATTAAAATCGCTGCCTCAATTCTACCAAAATACCGCCAACAATACTTGAATAAATCGCAAGTGATGAAATTAAAATTATTAGTATGACTCTGCTGGCAAAAGCAAGTAAAAATAGAAACGTTAGCAGCGACACTACCTTTACCAATTCAGCAGAATAGTCGCTGTCGCCATATACAATGCTTTTTGAAATTGACGCCTGTTAAGTATGGTTCTGGTTTCTTTACCCTGATTAAATAAATTATTAGTCAACGCATACCCAAGGGAAAAGAATTAATTATTGCTTTAGATAGAACCGCTTGGCAAGACAATAATATTTTGATGGTCAGTGCGATTTATCAAAAACGCGCTTTCCCTCTCTTGGGAATTTTACTCTCGAAAAAAGAAGCCAGTAATTTGAGGGAACAACAAATCGTCTTGCGCCCTGTAATTAAACTATTTAAAGCTGATCAAATAGTGATTGTGGGAGACCGAGAATTCCATAGCGTAGACCTGGCACAGTGGATAGACCGTCAAGGAGTGAAGTTCGTGTTAAGGTCAAAAAAGGACACGAACTTTCGCCTGCGTAGACGAAAGTTTAATTCTTGCTCAAGCGTTCAGATAGCCCCCGGTCAAGGAGAATTTTTCTCGGAAATTAACATTCCCCAAAAAAAGGTTTGGCCGATTGAACTTGGCCGTATATTGACGAAGGAAATATAAAAATAAATAAGAAAAAGAATCTTGGTATCTGCTGAATAATTTAGGAGTTTTAGAAACGCCTGTGAAAGCTTATAAACAACGCTGGGGAATTGAAGCGAGGTTTAAGGATTGTCAAACTGGTGATTATAACGAGAGAAGCTTCTCAAGCTTCACAGGATGAATTAGTACGTTTACTCTTGTTGATTGCCATCGGAATAACCACTGCTGGGTTACAAGGCGAACAAATAAGTCTTTTGGGAAAATTTTCTTATATTTATCGGCAAAAAGAAGCAGGGATAACTAAACGAAGACATAGCAATTTTGGGGTATATTTTTACGGTCACAATGGGATAGTCGCCTTTCATGAGTGTGAGGAATTGGTAGAGGAATTGGTCACTTCTGTTCGCAATAAGCGCAGATTTTATTAAGGGAACTTAAAACTTATAACCCTTATCCAGCAAGCTTTATAGCCCCATTCTCGCCCCCTGAACTACTGGATGCAATATTATCAGTATTAAAGGTAGAGAAATCATCTGTACTGTGGCAGTTTGAGCCCCTGGATATTGTAAGAAAAATTAAGTTTACACAAATACTTCTAAAAATATGCCAAGAATGATTGTATTAACTATTTCTAGGGTGGGGATGTATGGCAGTATCGCATCAACCAATTTGGACCCTATCACCAGAAGATGTATATCAATCCTTTGAAATCAGCGACAAGGGGTTATCTGATGAGCAAGCTTTCGATCGACTCGTAAAATTTGGCACGAATGAGTTGCCAGAACCGGCTCATCGCCCTCTGTGGCTGAGATTTACCGATCAGTTAAGGCACTTTATGGCCCTGCTGCTATGGGTGGCAGGGATTTTGGCATTCATTTCGGGAACCCCTCAATTAGGTTGGGCAATCTGGGCGGTGATCGGGATTAATGCTGTATTCAGTTTTTGGCAAGAGTTTCAAGCAGAGCAAGCATTAGCGGCCTTAAAGAACGTGTTACCGATGCAGGTTAAAGTGTATCGGAATGGGGAACTAAAGCAGATTCCGGCAAAGGAACTGGTGCGTGGAGATGTGATGCAATTGGAAGAGGGCGATCGCGTCTCTGCGGATGCTCGGTTAGTCACAGATCAAAGCCTGTATTTGGATATTTCTGTAATGACTGGCGAATCGCTTCCTGTTGCCCGTAACGCTCATCCGGTGCGGGTGCGCGAAGCTGCATCAATCCGCGCTGGCAAAACAATACCAGCGGGCGAACATCCCTTACAAGAAAAGGTCAATCTGGCGGAAATCCCAAATTTGGTGCTCGCAGGCTCGACGGTTTCGTCAGGGAGGGGCGTTGCTGTGGTGTATGCCACGGGAGCACACACCGAGTTTGGTCACGTAGCCCATCTCACCGCCGTGGTGAAACGGGAACCCAGCACTTTGGAAGTGCAGGTTGCTGATATTGTGCGGATCATCACTGCGATCGCCCTTGGTATGGGAGTTCTAGTATTTCTGCTGACATACCTGCTGGTGGGCATGGAGCTCAAAGAGAGCTTTATTTTTGGGATCGGCATCATTGTGGCGCTAGTCCCAGAGGGGTTACTGCCGACGGTTACTTTGTCATTGGCGATCGGGGTGCGGCGAATGGTGCGCCGTAATGCTTTGGTGCGTCGTCTTTCGGCTGTGGAAACCCTGAGCGCTACAACGGTGATCTGCACCGACAAAACCGGAACGTTGACTAAAAACGAAATGACGGTGCATTATCTCTGGCTTCCCTGGGAATCTTCGGAGAACAGCCCAAATCCTGCCAGCCAAGAGTCGGCTGTCTCACCACCTCTTAACGGCAAACAGAAATCCCATCCATCGATGACGGCGACTCTGATTGAAGTGACGGGCGCTGGATACGATCCTACGGCTGGTGAGGTTCAGATTCCCGCGAATTTTGAAGAATCCTGGAAAGTCAATTTGCTGCTCACCGGGGCGGCACTTTGCTCGAATGCACGGTTGATTCACCTGACAGCGCCTAGCCGTTGGCAAGAGATTGGCGATCCAACAGAAGCGGCTCTGCTGGTGGCTGCTGCCAAAGCCGGATTGAATCTGGAAACTTTGCAAAAACAGCTTCCCCGCTTGCGGGAGGTGCCTTTTGATTCTCGTCGCCGGATGATGACGGTGGTGTTGGACTGGCGATCGTCCGCGCTATGGAACAGCGATTTGCCGAACCTGGCTTTTACCAAGGGGGCACCGCTGGAAGTGTTGCGACACTGCACATCTATTTTGCGGAATGGAACTCTCTCCGAACTCACTCAATCCGACTCGAATGAAATAGTTGCGGCTAACGATGATTTAGCCCAGCAGGGCTTTCGGGTTTTGGGGGTGGCGGCGCGCCGTGGGGGGAGTGAAATGTTGGATTTGCGATCGCAAGATTTAGAGCAAAACTTGATTTTTATTGGTCTGGTGGCGATGTTTGACCCGCCCCGTCCAGAGGTAAGAGACGCTCTTGCTCAGTGCCATCAGGCAGGAATTAAGGTGACGATGGTGACGGGTGACTATGGACTGACTGCTGAGGCGATCGCCCGCAAAATTGGATTAGTTACCGATTCTGTACGGGTGGTAACGGGTGAAGGCATGGGGCATCTGTCGGATGCTCAATTGCAACAAATTCTTAAATATCGATCGGGGCTAGTGTTTGCTCGGATGTCTCCTGAGCATAAGCTGCGACTGGTGGAAGCGTATAAAACGATCGGGGATGTAGTTGCGGTGACGGGGGATGGAGTCAATGATGCACCAGCATTAAGGGCTGCCCATATTGGCATCGCGATGGGGATGAATGGCACCGATGTGGCACGAGAAGCCGCCGATATTGTCCTTACCGACGACAACTTTGCGACGATCGTCGTCGCGATCGAGGAGGGGCGAGCCGTGCATCAAAACATCCGCAAATTTATGACCTACATCCTGGCATCCAACCTGCCGGAATTAGTACCATTTCTGTTCATGGTGGCGTTGAAGATTCCTCCTGCACTGGTGATCATGCAGATTCTTGCTATTGATTTAGGAACTGACATAGTGCCTGCATTGGCATTGGGCGCAGAACGGGCAGAAGCCGGAACCATGCAGCAGCCCCCCCGGAAAAAATCGCAACCGCTTCTCGATCGGTCTCTGCTGTTGCGCGCCTATGGCTTCTTGGGATTGCTGGAAGCTGCCCTAGCGATGGCAGCATTTTTTGTGGTGTGGTGGAGTTACGGTTATGACTTGGCAGAATTACAAGCAGCAACGCCAAGCATTCTGTCTCGTTCAGCAGATGCCGCTACGATCGCCATCTATACTCAAGCCATTACTATGACTCTGGCATCGGTTGTGGCTTGTCAAACGGGCAATGTCTTTGCTTGCCGATCGGAACGTGGATCAATTTTGCGACTTGGATTCTTTTCTAATCCACAAATCTGGCTCGGAATTCTCATTGAATGGATTTTAGTAGTGCTAGTCATCAATAACGAATTGTTGAGCCGCATCTTTTCGACAGCACCTTTAGCACCCTGGCAATGGCTGCTATTGCTGGTGTGTCCACCGATCGTTTTAGGAGCAGAAGAACTACGAAAAGTCGTGTTTCCTGGGAAATTGACTCCGAAGCAGAGCCATAAAGGTAATTAGGTTGAATTTTGTGAACACTTGCTACTCCTAATTGCTGACGATCGCATTTACGGATACAGATACATCTGAAAATGCGATCGGGTTAACTGTTCCGCCTGTTAGTAACTACCGCGCATCCCCAATTAAAATAAACGGCGACCAATAAAACGGATGCCGCTGGATTTGACTCAACTTAGCTTGCCGCAAAGCTTCATTTTTACTCATGCCTTTATTGATATTTTGATAAAATGCAACCATCAATTCTTGAGTAGCTGAATCATCAACATTCCACAAACTCGCCATCACCGCTTGTGCGCCCGCACGCTCAAATATATATGCAACTCCCGATATTTCTTCACCGTTAGAATTTGCTTGCATAGCAGTTTGACACGCACTTAAGGTGAGGAGTCTGGTGTTTTGCAATCCTAATAACGCCGCATCGCGAATATTGAATTGGCTGTCAGCAAATAGCAGTGTATTTTCCTCCATCCCCAGTTTTTGACAGCCTCCCTGTTGGAAACAGCCGTGAGTTGCTAGGTGTAAAAAGGGAAAGCGGGGTGCTTGAGTTTTGAATTGATCGAGGGTGGCGGTATTGCCGATATAGCTGGAACTTCCCGGTAATAATTGAGCGATATTTCTAACTTCTGCTTCGGAACCGGGTAGATTTTGCGGATTTTGGGTGACGGGATTTCCTAATGCTAAGATGCCGCCTTGTAATGTCGAATCGGGAATTGACCTGGTAGAAATGCGGGTGAGATAGTTGACGGGATATTTCTGGATGAGGAATTCATCGGTTTGTTCGTCATAGAGCGTTTCAAAGGGGATGTATCGCAGTTTTCCCGTAGCGATGATGCTCAATTGTTTGGGTAAGAATGCCTTAATTTGGTCTTCTACGGGACGAATCAGGATTTCGTAGAGTTTGCTGCCAGTTACGGTGAAGTTAGTGTCGCCAGTATTTTGCAGTTGTTCGCGGTATTGAGTGAGGAGTTTGTCAAATTCTGCGGGATTAATAGTAATTTTTTTTACACTTAAACTGTCTTTTGTCAAGACAAATAGGGCGATGGTATTGGGGACATTCCCGATATTTGTGAGCAAAACTGGTTGAATGACAACGGTTCCGGGTGAGATACTTGCTTTTAGTTGGGCGATGTCTTTGAGTTTGGTTTCAAATAGTTCGGCGACTTCTGGGAAACTGCGGGAGATTTCTTCTGCTTGACGGTTGACTTCTGCTTCTAATTCCCGCATTTGTCGGGAGAGATTTTCTGAGAATTTGTCTTTGAGTTGGCCGCGGAGGAATTGCAGTTGTTGATTTTTTTGATTCCACTCGTCAATGGCTTTTTGTGCTTGGGGGTTGGCAACTTTGGCGTCAATTAAGCGGGTGTAGTCGGCGAGATCGGCTGTGGTGGCGATGTTGACCCATTGAAAAGCGCGATCGGCTTGGTTTTGGTCGATGAGGAGGGATGTGAGGGCGATCGGAGTTAAGTTATTAGCTTGTAAAAACTTTTGGCGATTTTCTCGCTGTAAACCACTCCGCATTTCTAAAGTAATCTTGATAGAGTCCTCCAAGTTTTTGATGGCATCAGTAGGTTTATTTATATCTCGGTAGGCTAAACCAATATTAGTTAAAGTAACAGCTTCGCCAGGGCGATCGCCAACTTGCCGCCTAATTTCCAAAGCTTGGTTATAGGATTTCAATGCCTTGTTTGGTTGTTTCATGTTTTGGTAGGCTAAACCGATATTATTCAAAGTAGTAGCTTCCCCAGAGCGATCACCCCCTTCCTGCATAATTGGCAAAGCTTCGTTAAGGTATTCCAATGCCTCTTCTGGTTTGCCAATGTTATTATAGGCTAAACCCATATTAGTTAAAGTAGCAGCTTGCCCTGGGCGATCGCTCACTTCCTGCCTAATTTTTAGAGCTTGCTTAAGATATTCCAATGCCTCTTTTGATTGTTCAAGTTTGTCGTAGGCTAAACCCATATTATTCAAAGTAGTAGCTTCCCCAGAGCGATCGCCCCCTTCCTGCCAAATTGCTAAAGCTTGCTTAAAGTTGTCCAATGCCTTTTCTGATTTTCCAATTCTGTAGTGGACCCAACCAATACCATTCAAAGCAACAGCTTCTACAAATCGAGCGTGTACTTCCTGTGAAATTGACAAAGCTTGGTTATAGTATTTCAATGCCTCTTCTGGTTTTCCAATGCTGTCATAGACCCAACCAATCTGAGTCAAAGTAAAAGCTTCCGCAGAGCGATCGCCCACTTCCTGCCAAATTGGCAAAGTTTGGTTATAGTATTTCAATGCTTCTTGTGGTTGTCCTGTGTTCTGGTAATATGAACCAATATTAGTCAAAGTTCTAGCTTCCCCAGAGCGATCGCGCACTTCCTGCCAAATTGGCAAAGCTTGCTTAAGGTATTCCCATGCCTCTGTTAATTTTCCAAGTTTGTCGTAGGCTAAACCAATATTAGTCAAAGTCAAAACTTCCCCATAGCGATCCCGCACTTCTCGCGAAATTGGCAAAGCTTGGTTAAAGTATTTTAATGCTTCTTTTGGTTGTCCAATGTTGTTGTAGACCATACCAATCCTATTGAGGACTGATACTTCCGTTTTTAGATCGTTCAATTGTCGTACAATGCTTAAAATCTGCTGCCATGTTTCTATTGCCGGTTGCGATTTTCCTTGCTGTTGCTGTTCCATTGCTTGCCGTATCAGTTTCTCTACTTCTTGACTCTGTGCATTTGGACTTTGCGCCCTACTAGGTTGCAGCATCGGTGGTACAGTCAGAGGAGTTAAACAGATACCCAAAACCAAAATATTGCTAATAATTCGTTTCATTTTTTTTGATTCACCGAATGCGATTAAATAGGAGAGGCATCAGAAGTCTCATTACATATAATCCTGAAAATCTTCTAATGGTTCATCAAAGTCATCAGATATGGTAATCACCTTGCAGTCGCTCCCAAACAACGGTGGACGGTGCTGTCTTAAACCCCTAACACAATCAATAAGGAGTTACTAAAATAGTCACCGTCTTTTTCTGCGGCTCGAATTTCATTTCATCAACTACAAATTGCCGATCTTTTGCAACTGCCAAAATTGCCCGCAATTGCCCCCGATTCACAACAGGCGACCTCAATTTTACCTCAGCTTGACCTTTGACAGCATCTATCAGACGAAAATCGCCGATCGGAATACCGTTCCATTTCGCTTGAGTATTTGTATCTACTGAGTTTTCGCCCCGAATAAACTGCACCCCATTAGTTCGATAAACCACCGCATTATTGGGAAATACTATTTTATCAATTTGACTCAAGGGGAGCGATCGCTTTTCCCTCGATCCCTGTATCCATAATTTTTGCCCTTTCTCATCAATCTCTACAACTCTACCATCTCTTTTTTCGCCCCCTTTCATCACAATTTCCGCTTGCGTCGGCAACGCTACGGGTATGGGCCCGCTGGCGTTAGCCTGTGCTTGTACGGATGGCAAATTGCGTTTCTGGACTTCCTGACTGGTAGCATTAACTCGTGCAGCCATACTCGCCGTTACTGTAAAAAGTGCTACAACTAGAAAAGAAACTGTTCTGTGTTTCATACTTCCCTAAACTCCTTTCAAGGGTAAGCGTTAACCCGCTACCATTATAAACGCATACTTCAGTCCCTTGAGGGTAAATCCGTGCTCCCAACTCCAGAATCTACCCCCGAATCGAATATTTTAGGCAACTTGGCCAGTGTTTTTGGCTTGCTTGGTGCTGCCCTGTTTTTCACGGGCTGGATTTATCGCTGGTCTTATTTTTCCTTCTTTCAGCTAGAGGTAACGACTCTCGATTTACCCGTCGAATCTTTTTTTATGGTGCCGCTTCAGGTGTTTTTCGCGGGCGGAAAAAGCATATTCAAAAGTGTGATCGCCCTTCTGCTGACAGCCCTGGCGATTTACCTCAGCTTGTGGCTGGTTAATAGTATAAACAAGACAGTTCCTGCTAAAATCAATGGCATAATTACAGGGTCGCTTTCCTATCCTTACGGCAGAAGATTCAAGTGGATTTACCGCATCCTGAACTCTTGGCAACAATTTAATGTCAATAGATATAACTCGATCAAATTATTGCGATCGCTCGTTGACGAAATTATCATCGTCGGTTGGGTATTGCTAGTGTTGTTTTGGTCAGCATACCACCAAGGTATTGCCGATGCCCGACGCGATGCCGGGGAAAATTCGTCTTTACCCGCAGTTGCCTTAATCGCCAAGCAAGACAACATTTCTTTGGGCAGAAAACTCGACGATCCAACACTCCGACTAGACCCCAAAGGATTTAAGGCGATCGGCGATGCAGGTCTATTTGCAGATTTGAGCAAAAGAGATTATACTGATATCAATAATCCCAAAGACCCTAGAGTTTGGCGGTTGCTTTTGGAGAGAGGGAACTGGATTTATCTGTTTCCGGCTTTAACAAATGAACAGCAAAAAGACCCTAACGCTCGCCCGCCCGTGATTGCCATTCAACAAAGTCAATCCGGCGATCAATTATTAATTGTAAGTCCCCAACCTTCTCAACCTTCTAAATAAAGTCGGGGCTGGTTGATTCGATGCCAAAATAGTCTCGATGCTAATCGTTAGACAGTTAAATTAACTTATAGCGTGCGTCAGCCATTGATTATTTCGATTTCAACAGGTTTTTCCACTCCGGCGGGGAACCTTACGCATTTCCTAAGCAACTCCATAGCCAGTATATGGACGCTTGTAAGGTGGATGCAACCCTAAAATAATATCCTCTTTGGGTACTCCCATCTCGACTAATTCTTGCCCAAGATCGGCTTCTGTCATATTGCGTTGAATCCAAATTTTACCATCCTTGATATCTACGTGAATGAAACAGTTATAAATCCGCTTGTATCCCTCCCAACCAACGTCTAAAATTTGGTAATGATCTTGTTCGGTATCGAACACAAGCTGACATTCAACATCCAATTCTGAATTTTGCTCTGGTGTGGCATGAGTGGTTAGCAACTGGCGGATAAATTGGCGGTACTCTTCTATTCTTTCCATTCGATGATTACCTCCTGCATCGGTTCGTAGACGATTAACTTCACTTGATACTGTCTGACAGCTTCCTGAGTGAATCGTTCTTGAAAAAAGGATTCAAATATATCGAGAGGAATTGCCAGATATAGAGTTCTGTCTGGTTCGGTCATTTGCAATCCTAAGCGGTAGTTCAAAAACTGTCCTAACGCTGAATGAAAGTCTGTCACCGCTGATGGATTCAAAAAACTTTTGATTTCAACAGCAATCTTTTGTCCAGCCTTTTCAGCGGCAAAGACTTTCTCTGCTGCTAAATCGACCTCAAACTTCACCTGATCTATCTTGAGGATCAGCGGATCTGCCGTAATTACCCACTTCTCCTTCAAGAGAGCTTGTTTAACAGCATCATGGAATCGGTCTTTGGCAGCCATCGCTTTTTTACAGTATCTAGGTATTATGATAGCAGCGAGCCTTCAATATCCTGCTTAAATATTCTCTGCACTCTTGGGTCCCACTCTGCTGGGACGAGAGTTTTTGTAGTTTGATTTCTTACTGGCATTCCAGGAGCGCTTCGCCACATACGAGTAAGAAGTCAAAAGCGATTTCAATTGCTGAGGGACTACAATTGTCACCGTCCACAAGTGTTTATTGATTAGGTGCGATCGCACATAACAACTTCAAACACACCCCCTGGAATAAACCGACACAAAGCCCTCCGCCGATCGTCCGCATCTTGCCGATTGACAAAACGCGCGATCGTACAGTGCTCCGCATTCGGTAAAATTCGGACGACCGCCCAAGAATTGCGATCGCCCCCCTTTAACTTTTCAGGTGTTTTCCCTCGCGAATTTGAGTTGAGTTCGATCGCGGGGCGATCGGCGATCGTCGGAGAATTTGCTTTTCTGAGAGTGTTGAGGTAGCGGGCGATCGTACTACCTTTGAGATTCGCCCCGACGCGCAGAATCAGAAACACCGCAAAGCTTTCGATCTCTGGCCCAGTCATGCGCGCGCGATCGGCCTCAAAATCCTCATCAGAGTAGCTGCGGATACCCGACAGCAGTTGCGTAATGCCAAAATCATTCAAAGCTTGTTGATAGCCGCGGTTATATTCGCTGCCGTCGCTCACAGGCTTTACCATAGTAGTTGTCTCCTTTTATGTGGATTGTCTCCTTGTATTTGGGGAACCATTAGCCAGCGCGGACCCTGCAAAAGTTCAGCGCTGGCTTTTGACTCTCTAAGAATATAGCGCATAATGCAGCACATTGCAACATATTGCCGCATATTTTACCAAATTGTCTAAAATACTCGACAATGACGATCGGCTTAAATAAGAAACAATTAACCTCTAATGTCTAAACGCATATCAACCTCCATCGGAGAAGGAATCTATGACCTACTTCAAGAGTGGGCAAATGAGGAACGCCGTTCAATCAGCGGCTTGTCAGCATTCATTTTGGAACAAGCGGTGAGGGAACGCCAAAAACAAATGCAAAAACAGTCCCCACCATCCGATGAGAAGCAGGAGAAAAGTTGAGTGGACGCATCAAAGCCAAAGAAACCGGGTTTTTTGCGGTTTTTGCCGGCTGTAACGAAGTATTTGGCAAAAAAAAACCGGTTTCTGACCACCCCTGCGTCCAGAAATATATGAAATTTATCGGCATAGACTTAGGTTGGAGCTCAGCAGCAAGCGGTTTGTGCTGTTTAAATTGGCAAAATAACCAATTAGAATTAACAGAGTGCGATCGCCCCCACTGACAAGACTAAAGCATTTCGACATAAAGCCAGAGGTTTGAAACATACATTTTCGCCCCTCGGCGTACCCCCTACATCTCTCGCCCAAACATTACATCACCCGTTTCCCGCCGGTATTCGCACAGTGAAAATAGACCCTTTTCCCTCTTCGCTTTCTACCAAAATCTCCCCGCCCATCATCTGACAGTAGTGGCGGCTAAGTGTCAGCCCCAATCCGGCGCCGTCGTAAGGTCGCGTTGATGAACAGTCAGCTTGCACAAAAGCTTCAAACAATTTGTGCTGTTGTTCTTGCGACATTCCAATTCCGCTATCTTTAACAGATAAACAAATCCAATCCGACTCTTGAACATTCAGCAGGGGACAAGCGATCGCCGCAGAATGAGTTTCATCGGCAGCCATTGAATAGTCAATCGCCGATCGCCCTGCTGTATTCAATTTGCCACTGCCTTCAATGCGCCTGACACTCAGTTTCACTCTGCCGTTTTTGGTGAACTTCGCAGCATTACTCAGCAGGTGCATCAAAATCTGCCGGACTTTTTTGAAATCTGCGTGCATTATGCCCACAGTTTGATCGCACTCAATCTCCAAAACATTGCCATTTTTCTCTACTAACGGTTTCGCGGCACTCGCAACATTGTCAACCAGGGATTCGATGCCAAACTCCTGGATTTCGAGTTTCATACCCCCCGCTTCAATTTTTGACAAATCAAGGATATCGTTAATCAAAGATAGTAGGTGCGTGCCGGCTTTCTGAATCTTGTGCAAGTCGGGTACAAACTCATCAAATCCCGCATCCTGGGCATCTTCTGAAAGTAGTTGACTGTAGCCAATAATCGCATTTAAAGGCGTCCGCAATTCGTGGCTCATATTTGCTAAAAACTGGCTTTTAGCTGTGTTAGCCGCGACGGCGACTTCCTTAGCTTGTTCTAATTCTTTTGTATGTCCCGAAACGCGCTCGATTAGGTGATTGAGAGAGGCAGCCAGAGATCCGATTTCGCCTTGTCCGGTGACGGGTACTCGCAAGTCAAAATTAGACTCAGCGGCTACTTGTTGGGCCACCTGAGTGACGCTGATCACAGGTTTGGCGATCGCCCGACTCGTCCGGTAAGCCACCATTCCAGCCACCACTACCGACAGCAGCATACTAATAATAATTATGGCTTTTTCCATTCCTTGAGCGTCTTCCATCACTTCACCGCCTTGGCCTTCTTGCTGCTGGGCAATATCGAGGATTTTGCTCAATTCCTCAAGGCTGCTGTTGAGCTGTTTTACACCTTCTCCGCTTTCGATGGCGAGCAATTTTCTGGCAGACTCTATCTCCGGAGGCGATAGTTGCGATTGCTGGATTGTCTGCAAGGTTGACTGGAGAGTATCGGCGTATGTTTCTAATTTTTTTGTGCAATCTTGCAGCAAAAACTTGAGAAGTTCCGGTTTTGCTGCCAGCCAAGCGGGTTGGCTGTCGGCAAACTTTTCTATACGCAACCGCAGATTTTTCGCCTTAACAATACTCTTAACCAACTGCTCTTCTTGCTGTTTGAGCTTGGTCGAATTATCTACAAAAGAATCTAGCTGTGAACCCTGCAATTGGGCCGCCAGCGCTGCATCTTTAAAATTGCCGAGCAATTGCGCTTGTAGATGAGCATCATTGAATTGCTTTAATCCTTGTCCTTGGTAGTAATCGGCAATCACCAGTCCGCTCAGCGAGCCAAGAAAGCCGATTCCTATTGCCAGTAAATACCCGTAGCCAATTTTTTGATGGATAGGCAAACCGCCAATTTTAGATGGCCAACTTTTGCTGACTTTTAAGGATAATTTTTCTACAAAATCATGGTTGGATTTTTTTTTCTTCACGGTTTCTATAGAAGCCACTTCTCCGGAAATAAAAACTGGCATCTGTTTATCTAAAGTGGTATTTTTTGGGTTAACATTTCGCGTTTTCACGTTTGTTTTCGGCGGGTTAAATGGTTCTAAGTCTGGATTCAATTCCCCCTGGTCTTCCCAAACGGCAACCGAGAAACTTGCTTCGTGTCCTGTTTTTTTTAGCAAGTTAATTTTTGACATATGCAACCCCTGTATTCTGTTAAAATCTATCACGATCTTAAGTTCTCCAAACGGAAAAGCTTGTCTATTTGACGGTAGACATCTGCGAAAAAGCATCTGAAACTCTGGTCGAGTCAGAGGAGAAACTTAAATTCGGTTGATGTCTAAGAGATAATTAGGCTGTTGAGGACTGTTGCCAAATTACTTTTTCGACTCGTAAAAGTCTGCAGCAGGCAAAAAAAATAAAACTTTATCCCCGCAGTGAATTATCCCTGCGTGGAATGTTACAGGCAGAAAATTCTCTCAGACCTGTTTTGCCTGTGAGTAGCCCAAAGCTGATATTGTCTGTTGACAATGCACCCGATTCCTTCGCTTTGGACTTTGGCTGCCAGCAATGCGACGATTGCTTGACGGTTTTTGTTGAGCATCCGACAACTTCATAGCACAGAATGTCACAAATGCAGCAGCCGATCGAACTTTTGCACCCTGGCGATCGACTTTTGGCATCGTTGCCCCGCAAAGACAAGTCTGAGGCGAAGTGTCGTTAGTAGAGTATAACTGTAGGGCTTGCGAAAAGAAACCCGCTTTCTGCAGGTCAACTGTTGGCGATTGCGAGTTCTGGAGTTGCGGTGGTCAATTCGATCGCCAGTGCTAGCTTACCGTCTCTACCCAAAGCTTCATCGGCCAAGTGTACCATCCAGCGATTCGGCTTGGCTTGGGGTCTGGCGGCAAGCACAACCGCCCAAGCTTCCTGTTCTTTGCCACGCCCCAACAGCGCAGCACAAACAATCAAAGCTGTGGCAGTTGAACGGCTGATCCCACTTTGGCAGCAGATGAGCAAACTGCCTCCCTGCGACGACATTTTGAGGGCGAAGTCAATAATTTTCAGTACATCCTCAAGGCTAGGCAAGATTTGATCTGGGTCGTCAACGGGGGTGTCGAGGTCGTTAAACTCCAGGCACATTCGGTTCGGGATTTGATGAAAAGTTTTGGGTTCGGGAACACCTGGACTGCCGATCGAGATCAGGTATTTAATCTCGCGCCCCGCAGCGCGATCGACAATGTATTCACTGGCTTCTACTTCCGAAGTAATCAGGATTTTCGGCAGTTTTTCACCCCATAAATCTGGGGAAACAGAGGGTTCAAAATCAACTGTTTCTGCCTCAGTCCTGACATCCGCCAAGTATTGAGCGGCCAGCGCACGAACGTCAGCAAATTCGCGATTTAAAGCTGTTTCCAGAGCCAAAATAGCAGCCGTTGAGCCAATTTGACCGAGGGATTTAACAGCCTTTTGGCGCACTCCAGAATTTTCGTCCCCCAGCAACCGCACCAAACCTGCCACAGCTTCCTCTGTCCCAATTTCCCCCAAAGCAGCACCAACTCTCCACCGCACATAAGATTCGGTGTCGCCAATTGCGCTCGCCAGTCCCGCGACCACCATTTTGGGCAATTTAGCATCTCCCTCTGTATTGATGTTCCCTAGGGCAACCGCCGCCCTGCCACGCACGAAAATATCTCGATCCGAGAGCGACCCGATTACCGCCACCATAGCCACCTCGCTGCTGATTTCTCCCAAGGCAGAAACTGCACTGCCGCGCACGTCTGAGTCGTCATGGTTGAGGGCTTGCACCAGCCCAGCCACAGCCGTTTCCGTGCCAATTTGTCCCAAGGCCTCGGCGGCCCTCAAAGAAACTGCATAGGAGTCTGGATCGTCGTGAAGCAATTCTATTAAGCCGGGTACGGCCTCACAATCGCCGATTTTCCCCAAAGCCGCCGCAGCCCTAGCGCGGACGATGTGATTTTCGTCTCTGAGGGCATTCAGCAGGCCGGAAACTACCTCGGAGACACCTATTTTTCCACAGTTGACGGCCGCCCGCCAGCGCACCTCGGAGTCTTGGTGTTTGAGGGCTTTCAGCAGCGCGGGGACGGCTGTTTTCCGGTTAATTTTGCCCAAAGCCCAAACAGCCCAGGCGCGCACCCTAGACTCTGGGTGTTTGATGGCTTTGAGCAGTGCTACAGCGGCTGGTTTCGAGTCAATTTCTCCTAAAGCCCAAGCGGCCCAAGCTTGGATTTGGGAATCTTTGGATTCGAGCGATCGGGCTAATTCAATTACTGCTGCTTCGGAGCCTATTTTCCCGATCGCCCGAATCCCATCAAGGCGCACTGCACTTTCTTTGTGGTTCAATGCAGCCACCAGCATCGGAATTGCCATATCGGAACTTGTGAGGGCAAGCAGTTGAATTTTGAGCAGCGGCGAAGTGGGGATTTTGTCGATTAATTTTATGGTGGCTGTTTGAAATTCTGGCTTTACCGTTCCTGCTAGCTTAGAGCCGAGTTTTAAATTTACTTTTAGAGCTAATTTTACTGCCCGCAAAGCTAGACTTTGCTGTTCTACTTGTGGCAATATAGTCGCCAAGGTGTGCATCCCTTGTTTTTGTTTCAAATATTTTTGATAGAATTGAGCATCGCTGAGCTCGGGTAGCTGTTGGATGAGGCTTGCTGCTGAGGTCACTGATTTATCCTAATATTTTGGCGAGCGGTTGAGATTGCTCTTTTAAACTGTCTTTAAAAAATATGGCGTTTACAAAACGCTACTTCTAAAAAAAAGCTTGCACCCACTTCTAAAATATGTCTTCTTCTACTATTTTTGCAACTCCCCAATTATTAATTATCGGGTTTGTTTGGGGGATCGGCTTGACAAGGAGTAGCGCTTGCTGCTTAGCATTGCTGGGTTTTTAACTGACCTAGCTCTGCTATATCATTTTATACTCACATCTTGCACCATTGTCAGGAACAGGCATCTTGCCTGTTCCACAAGAAATTTCACCCTTTGTGGAACAGGCATCTTGCCTGTTAATCACAGCTTATTGAGAATGGTGCAACATCTTATTTTATACCAACTGGGTTTGAAATAGCGATCGACGCGGTTGACCAAAAGCATCCAGGATACAGGCCCCCGGATTCATTCCAACGCGCAGACTCAGGACCCAGAAATAAAAAACCTGTATCGGATGAAACTTGCCCCCCGAATTTATCCGTGGGGTCAATACTTCAATCTAAAATCTAAAATCTAAAATCTAAAATCGATTGACCCCAGCCAACCGAAAATAGATTGATGGCGGGACAATCTCTCAACGAGCATAGGGCCCTTTTTTCAAAACCTTAGCCAAAGCGTTATCGTTATCTCGCAAACCTTCGTAAAAAAACATCACTTCTCCTTGAATGCCGCAAGAGCGGTTGTAAGCAATTACTTGCAACAACAGTTCGGGAGTTATGCTATATTTGCTGCCTCGATTCGTCAACAAAATACCGGGCGACACGCACTTTACTTGCTGCCCGCTAAGTTGTCCCGACATCATTTTATCGACCAATTGTTTGTAAGCATTAAAATCGCGACGATAAAACTGCGGGTGAAGCAGATCCACCAAATTTTTGTCAACCCAAGCTTTAGAATCTTGCAAATATTCCACCAGCCCCCAGTCATAAGGACTCGGCGACATCGATAGCAACAAATCAGGATTAATAGCTTTCACTTCTCGGTGTAAACGAGCTACAAACTCAGTAATAATATTAGCACGCCACTGTAGCCAATGTTGTTCTTTACAATCCGACGGCGCTGCTTTACCGCACTCTTCTAGATAGCGTTTAACCGTTTTTTTGTCGTAACCGCCTTCTACCGGAAACGCAATGCGATCGTCTCCTTGAACGCCGTTTACCGGATAATTCTTAGCAACTTCCAGCATCAACCCCAGCACAAATTCTTGCACTTCCGGGTCAAGAGAATTCATCCAGTCAAAGTTATTTTTCTTCAGTAAATTGCCGCTGAAATCACGGGCGATCCACTCAGGTTTTTTCGCCAGCAAATGACCGCCCTTGCGATTGTAAGAACTCACAAATCCGTATTCAAAACAAGGAATCACTTTTAAACCAACTCTCTTGGCCTCAACACATATTTCTGCTAAGGGGTCGCGACCTTGATAGCGCGAGTCAATTTCCACCCCAAATTTTTCTCGCATAATTTGAGAAGGATAAGCCGTATAACCCTGGCTCCAAATTATAGGAAAAACGGTATTAAATCCCGTATCGGCGAGAAAGTCCATTGCCTCAGCAATTCGCTCTTTTGATGTGAGAACTTTGGAGTCTGTGCTGGTTATCCAAACGCCGCGAATTCCACCAGGATTGTTAGTCGCAAACGAACTGGGCAGCGTTGCTGGATTTGGTGCAGAAAATCCAGTCGTCGCCAACCGCTGTTGGAGGGAAGAGGCAAAACTGCGAATTGCTGATTGGAAAGGTGTGAAAAATCCCATTTATTTATTTAATCTTTTTTTGTGTAAGATGGGTACTGCACCCGCTACGTTATTGATTGGTAGCACCCGGTATTATTTATGGATAAGATGCGCCGAAGAAGCGCCTATTATTATTTATTGATTAGGTGCGGAGTACGCACCCTACATTCATTGGTAGCACCCGATATTATTTATGGATAAGGGGCGCAGTACACGCCCCAAAATTGTACTATCCAGCAACAGCAGACAACTGCTGGCTCAAAGCTGCTTTCAAAAGTTCCGCCTTATCAGTTTCCTCCCAAGGCAAATCTAAATCAGTGCGTCCGAAGTGACCGTAAGCCGCCACATCTTGATAGAAACGGCCGCCTCTTTCAGCAGGCAAATTCTGCAAATTAAATGCCTGAATGATTCCCGCAGGACGCAGTTCAAAATGCTGCTTCACAACTTCCAAAAGGCGATCGTCATCAACTTTCCCAGTGCCAAAAGTTTCGATCATCATGCTAACAGGCCGCGCAACGCCGATCGCATAACTCAACTGCACTTCGCACTTTTCGGCCAAACCAGCCGCTACGATATTTTTAGCAACGTAGCGACAAGCATAAGCCGCGCTGCGGTCTACCTTGGTGGGGTCTTTCCCAGAAAAAGCGCCGCCGCCGTGGCGGGAATAGCCGCCGTAGGTATCCACAATAATTTTGCGGCCCGTCAAACCCGAATCTCCTTGAGGCCCGCCGACCACAAATTTGCCGGTAGGGTTGACAAG
The DNA here is from genome assembly GCF_036701705.1 of Microcoleus sp. w1-18aA5. NCBI lineage: Bacteria > Bacillati > Cyanobacteriota > Cyanophyceae > Oscillatoriales > Microcoleaceae > Microcoleus > Microcoleus sp. w1-18aA5. The sequence continues at coordinate 48,996 of NZ_JAUPTE010000030.1, forward strand.
GAAGCGAGTTTCTGAATCCGGCTTCACGCTAATATCGGCAAACACAGGTTGGACGATAGCAGTCCAAAGGTCTTCTTTGATTTTGGCTTGAACTGCGGCCGTTTCTGTGATGTCGCCGATCGTTTCCGTGTGCTGCGTAGAAATTAAAATCGTATCTATGCCAACGGGTTTTCCGTCCTCGTAAATCACCGTAACTTGGCTTTTGCCGTCGGGACGCAGGTAAGATAACTGACCGGTTTTGCGGACTGCGGCCAGTTGACGGCAAATCCGGTGCGCTAAACTAATCGGCAGAGGCATCATTTCCGGCGTTTCGTTGCAAGCAAAACCGAACATCAAACCTTGGTCGCCAGCGCCGATGGCGTCTAATTCCTCTTCACTCGATTGTTCCCGGCTTTCGTGGGCTGTATTCACCCCTTGAGCAATATCGGGAGACTGAGAATCAAGAGCCACCAACACAGAGCAACTATTGGCCGAAAAGCCGTTGTCAGCGTGGATGTAGCCAATATCGGCTATTTTTTTCCGGGCTAATTCTATGTAATTTACCTGAGCTTTAGTGGTAATTTCGCCAGTCAGCAGCATTAAGCCGGTGTTGACGACAACTTCCGCTGCGACGCGGCTTTTAGGGTCTTCAGTCAGTAAGGCATCTAAAATCGTATCTGAAATTTGATCGCAGATTTTATCGGGATGGCCTTCAGTGACCGATTCAGAGGTAAACAGGTAGCGACGTGACAATGATTATTTCTCCTTTGATGGGGGCTCTTCCTGCGCGACATTGACGACCGACGAGTTATTTTTCCGGTAAATGCCAAGAATGAGCGCGTCTGGGCTACCGTCGAATTTTTGTCGGTCTGCAGAGCCGTGTTGAAGCAGGGTTTGAGACTGGGTAAAGTGACACTACTATAGCAAAGTCAGTTCCGGGAAGTCCCTAAAAACTTAGATTTTGTAGGATTGTCGATCGATCTTGGACACCGCTCGTCTACCCCCTAACCAGACAAAGGTAAGATACAGTCAGGGTATCGCCTTGCACAATGACTATGGCTGGACTCCAAAAATCACCAAACTTGATCCAAACAGTTGCCGACCTAGAATTTCCCGGCGGCCCCATACCGCTTGACTCTCGATTTTATATTGAGCGCTCAGGGGCCGAAGCCCTGGCCTGTGCAGAAATTAGCAAACCCGGAGGCCTTGTTCGCATTAAAGCTCCCAAAAAAATGGGCAAAAGTTCGCTGATGCTGCGGATAATTCACGCGGCAGTCGATCGTGGATACCGCACAGTAATTGTAGACTTTCAGCAAGCCGACGCAGTGGTTTTTGCTAGTTTAGATAAATTTTTACGCTGGCTTTGTGTCAATGTCACTCGGCAACTCAAACTCGAACCAAATATTGATGAATTCTGGGATGAAGATATGGGCAGCAAGGTAAGCTGCACCATTTACTTTGAAAACTATTTGCTCGAACTAATTGATAGTCCCATTGTCTTGGTGATTAACGAAATAAATCGCATATTTGAACGCACTAACATTGCTCAAGATTTTCTGTCGATGATCCGTTTTTGGTATGAACAAGCTCGCGCTAGCACAACTTGGCAAAAACTCCGCATTGTTGTCATTCATTCGACAGAGATTTATATTGCTTTGAGGCTTAATCAATCTCCATTCAATGTAGGAATGCCGATTAAACTCTCAGAATTTACTGCTGAACAAGTTCAAGATTTGGCGTGCAGACACGGACTGAACTGGAGCAATAGCCATCCGATCGAGCAATTAATGAACATGGTAGGCGGGCATCCTTATTTAGTGCATTTAGCGCTGTATCACCTGGCAATTTTGCAACAAAATCGCCTCTCCGTCGATCGGGATGAACCAGGGAATGAACTCGGGCTAGCCGAGTTGGCAGAATTGTTAACAGCAGCTCATACTCACAGCGGGATTTATAGCGACTACTTGCAAAATCAGTCGATCGCCATTCAACAGCAGCCAGAACTCGCCTCCGCCTTCCAACAGGTTGTCGATGCTAAAAATAGTGTTAACCTCGAACCTTTGATGGCTTATCAGTTAGACAGCATGGGACTTGTCGAGTTAGAGGGAAATAACTGTAGTTTGTCTTGCGAATTATATCGCTTGTATTTTCAAGGGCAAAAGTTGTGTGAGGACAAGTTGTCTGTGGTTCGTTTTGAGGAGTTGCAGCAAGAAAATCAAAGGCTGCAAGCTTTGGTGAATGTGGACCAACTTACTCAAATTGGCAACAGACGGCATTTTGATAGTTGCTTGCGAATGGAATGGAAACACATGGCTCGCGAGGGGTCTCCCATATCTTTAATTTTGTGCGACCTCGATCATTTCAAAATATATAATGATACCTACGGACATCAAGCAGGAGATGAGTGTTTGCGATCGGTAGCTCAGACAATTCGCCGATCGCTCCAGCGTCCTGCTGATGTAGCTGCTCGCTACGGGGGCGAGGAATTTGCTGTGATTTTACCTGAAACTGATGCGTCGGCGGCTGTGGTTGTTGCCGAACAAATTAGAGCGAAAGTGAAAGCTTTGAATATTGTTTTTAACCCCGATTGTGTTGACGGTCTACCTAATTCTGTAGTAACGATTAGTTTGGGAATTGCCAGCGTTATTCCAAGTGAGGAAAATGATGCGATAACGCTGCTACTGGCGGCTGATGAGGCTCTTTATGAGTCGAAAAGGCAGGGGCGCGATCGGCTCACTATGAGTAAGCTTTTAAATTTTCGATTTGCTGGTGTTAATTAGGTAATTCGGAGAAAATATAATTCGTTTTTACACATACAAAGTCCGCCCGCGCGGACTCTGAAAAAAACGATACTTAAGAACTGGATTTGAGGTTAATAGCGGGGGACGCTGCGATCGACCACCATTGAGTAAGCATCGATACCGCCAACGATATTTTTAACGTTAGTAAATCCTTGAGCCGCTAACCAGTGGCACATTTGAGCCGATCGCACTCCGTGATGGCACAGAACTAGGGTTTCTTTGTCGCGATCGAGTCTAGCGTCAATTTCACCAGACCATTCGGCAAACTCACTCAACGGAAAAGCTACAAATCCCGGCAGCGCCGCGAGTTCAATTTCGTGAGGTTCTCGCACGTCTACAAGCTGCAATTTCTCAGCATTGGTTTCTGCTAATTGACGAGCTAATTCTTCGACTGTAATTTGAGCAAAAATTTCTGACATTTGATTATAAAAAAGTAGTCAGTTGGCAGTTGGCAGTTGGCAGTTGGCAGTTGGCAGTTGGCGATTGGCAGTAGCTAATAGCTGTGGAATAACAAATAACAACTAACAAATAACAACTAACAACTGACAACTGACAACTAACAACTGACAAATTAATTGGGGGGCGAAGGCGGTGAAATTAGCTCCACAGGAGGGGTAGGTGCAGGGCGCCCGTCCAACTGGCTCACGTTGTCCCTGGGGTCAAGACAAGTGGCGATTAACCGGTCAGTGGGAAAGTCGAGCCTGCCGCTCAAACCGACTACGCATTCAGAAAACTGTTGTGGCAATAAACTACGGCGGCATCCATCGAGCACTACCAGGGGATCTGCAGGTTGAGTTCGACTTTTGCCGTTAATATTCACTACGCAAGTAGCCAATTCCTTGGGACGCCTCACCCGCCGACAGCTAGAGAGCGCTTCGACACCCGAAATATTGGTTTTGCGGTTGATTTGGAGGGCGCATTTAGATATGTCCCGGGGGTGGAGCGCGTCAGCACAAGCGGCGGCGGCTGCCTCTGCCCCCACTCCGGCTTCGATTAGTTCCAGGGCGCAGACGCGATAGGGATTCCTAGAGCGAGGGATTCTAATAGTGATGGCTGATGCTGGTGAGATTGGCAGTGCTGTTGCCAACAAACCGAGTGCTGCTAGCTGCGTGCCGAGAGCTAATATCCAGCGCGCGGTAGGGTTTGAGCCTGTCGGTGCTGGCTTTGGGGAAGATGTGCGGGAAAAATTGCGGTTGTGCATGGCAGATCGAGTAGTGAGTTTTTTTGGCTGATTGGGGCGATCGATCGATCGGCTTTTCCTTCAGAATTTACCTCACATTATGGCTCGCGCTGCGGTCGATCGTTTTTTTATCGATCTTTATTTGAATTTTGACCGTTACCAACATATAATATAGAGTCTGCATAAAATTGCATACAGATATTAGAGAGGAAAATAAATGTCTCGATATCGAGGCCCCCGATTGAGAATCGTCCGTCGCCTGAAAGAGTTGCCGGGTCTAACCCGCAAAACCCCCAGACGAGATTATCCGCCTGGACAGCACGGTCAAAACCGCAAAAAGCTCTCTGAGTATGCGGTTCGTTTGCAAGAAAAGCAAAAACTCCGTTTCAATTACGGTGTGACGGAACGCCAACTGCTCCGTTACGTCCGCAAAGCCCGCCGTGTCACGGGCTCCACAGGTCAAGTGTTACTGCAATTTTTGGAAATGCGCTTGGACAATACTGTGTTTCGGATGGGAATGGCTCCAACCATTCCGTCCGCTAGACAATTGGTAAATCACGGTCACATAACTGTCAATGACCGTGAAGTCAATATCGCCAGCTATCAGTGCAAGCCTGGTGATGTGGTTGCGGTGAAAAATAGAGAGCGCTCTCGCACAATGGTAGAAGCTAATCTCAAAGACCCAGGCTTGGCTCACTTGCCGAATCACTTGGAATTTGATAAGCAAAAACTGGTTGGCAAAGTTAACGGCGTTATCGAACGCGAGTGGATTGCTCTACAGATTAACGAACTGCTAGTGGTGGAATACTACTCACGGCAAGCTTAATTTATTAGTCATCAGTCGTTGGTCATTAGTCATCAGTTGGTTGCTAGCAGAATAATTAATAATTGGGTATGAACCCAGTTATTGATTAATTGCTACTGAATAATGAGGACTAAGGACTGATCACTAAAAATTAATAATTTTCAACATTCCCACCCCCTAAAAAGGGATGGGATTTTTTGAAGGTTTCGCTTGTTAACTTCTTTAAGTTGCCATTTGCTCAGACGACACCTGCCTGATGGCATTAAATGATGTCCCAGGCTCAAATTAATCCCTTAAAAAGTTTCTTCTCCGGTTGGTTCTTGGTGGACGAGACCTCGCTTTTGAAGGCGATAATTCGCTACAACGGGGTAAACAACACCGCGTATCCGATTGATCGCGCCTACTGGACGATGAACTGCTAAGCCGTTCCAGGGAGAATATCTCAGGTTTTCGTTGAAATCAGATTGTTTTTCATAATCAATAATCTGATGCTTGACGGTGAGACGACCTACTCTCAAGAAGGGTGATTCTTTTTCCTTCCAGACATTGATGCCATCGTCGATCGGCATTTTTAGGCTGGTTTGGAACTGAATGCCAAAATCCCACCAGTATTGGGCATCAGGTTTCGCCAAGGCTTGAATTAGATCGTCCCGGTAATAATTGTCTGGTTGTTTGGGATCTAAACCCAAGGCTTTAGCGCGATCGACAAAAGGAATTTTAGGAATTCCCGGTCGAGATTGTTCTGGAATTATCTCGTGCGGTGGTTTGCATGAAACCGGAGTAAACCCATACTTAATTACCGCAGGATATTCGACAGGAACTAGACCAGGCTGGGAGGGATCGAAACCGGGATTAAGACCCAAAGCAGAGGGTGAACCGCTCCAATATTTGGCTGTTAGCAAACTCTTCGGAGTCCGGCTACCCGTAAGCGTTGAGACCGCTAGAAAGTGTCTGGGATGTCGGATTAGCCACTTTTTCAATGTCTCTGGTGATTCAACAAGAGCCGAAAAAAAGCCGTAGTAATCTTTGATGGTTTGGCTCACAAATATTTCTGAATTGTGAACAATGATGTCCTGGGTTTTTGACTCGTGGCTTTGCGCGAGTCGTTCCCCTTCCACCCCCATCACTTTCAGTGAGATTGAGCGCGAATCTTTTTGGTGATCAGGGTATACTTTGGTAGCCCCGTTAGCAAATCGCAACCAAACAGGATATTCTTTGGGTTTTGCTAGCAAACCTTGCTTAAGGGAAATCGCATTTAGTTGCGAAGAAGTTAACGAAGCGCGTTTGCCCAATTCCCGTTTAATCGCTTCCTCATCAAAGTCAAAAATTTCCAGAGTTCCTTTAACGCAAGCATGAGTTTTGGCGTGAGTATCTCGCAGCGCCCGCTCCTTATTGCCGTAAAGATTATCCATCCGAAGCTTGGCCTGCTCAACCAAAAGATCGTAATATTTGCGTTCGTCTTGTTCGGGATATTCGGTAAATAACTTCTTGTTCATAACATAACCTTCGGTTAATCGCTAAAAAAGGTTCTACACAAACCGTTGCATCTGTTAAACAGTATAACTGCTGGTGCAATTGCTCCCGAATTGCCGTAGGCGATCGTTTGCGAAAAAATCGGCTTTTTATTCCTCATTTTTGAGGGCGCAGGTGTCTTTGCGCCCCCACTACCTTGAGTCTTAGTTGTCAGCTACAACTTAAAGCTCGAAGGAGACTTTGTATTTGGGATCGCTTGGAGGAACATTACGATTCACTAAATCAGAGACTGTTTTGGTATTTTGGATAATTTCCCAACCAACCTCAGAAAAAGTTTCCTTATTGAAGACTTTAGGCGATAACAAAGGATTAGTTAAAGCCTGGGAGAAAGCATCAATGCCAATTATCCGTGCTACTAAAGGCGGAATTGCTGAATTTTTCCGGACATCTTCAGCATACAATCCGACAAATAGTTCAATCTTATCAACATGACCGTACAAATCTTTTAATTTCTGTTGAGCGTATTCGTCACCCGTAATTTGATTGAAATCACTCACCCTGGGATAACCACACATTTCGCGGTAATCGTTATAACTGGCTAACTGTGCCTGCCGTCCGAGTTTAACAGATGCTAGTTCGGTAGCATCAATAAATGTATAGGGTGTTCCTGCAATCTTAAAATCAGGTGTGTTAAACAAACCAATTCTAGTGCCTGGTTGGGAACAAGTTTCTTCCATCAATGCACCCAACCCTTTATCGATTAACATCTGATTATTCCAGAGGGAATCGTACATGGACTTTTCTTTGCCGTCATAGATAAAGGTTTCAGGAACCGCACTATGCCAGCGATAGACAAAACTAAACTCAATCGCCATCCAATTTTCTCGATACCAACTTTCCTTGGTAAAAGCTTCAGGATCGGCAAAGAACCTAAAATTATAGGGCGTAATGTGGAAAATGTACTCTTCCATAATGATATTGAGAACAATCACCATGAGAATATTTCTCGCGGTTTGGAAGAGCCTCTCATCGTCCCATTCCGGATAGCTTTTGGACAAAATGTCACAAATTCGATTATGCTCCCTGATACATAAAGTGTTGAGCATGACATAGCCAACTTGGACGTTTGCCCGTTCAACTCCCATTGCAAATAGCTTGCTTTTCTTTTCGGGCGGTTGTCTTTTCTCATCATTAAGGGGTGCATGAAGACCTTCAAATTGAGAATCGACAATACCCTGCTCAGGATCGGCATAATAAAAGAGGGGATACTCTTCTTCTACGCCATCTTTTCGCTTGAGTTTTTGGGTTTTAAATTTACCGTCTTTGAAAGCTCTGAGCATATTTGTTTGTTTGCGGGTCAACCCGTAAACATTGCACATATCAATCTGATGGTTGGAGGTATTTTTGAAACGGTTTTGCTGATCGATCCGGAGAAAACTATCTGTAAACCACTGCACCCAATAGGGAAATAGCAGAGTCGATTTTTCTGAATAAATGGTTTTTCCGTCTCTTTTTTGGAATAAGGTCTTTAATTTATCGAGTGGTGGTAAATTCCCTTCTTTGTTAAATTCTGGGTCGGGAGGTAAATGTCGCCCAGTATAAGTCTTGTCTGTAAGTGAATCCCAAGAGATGTAGGTATCAGTTTTCTTGGGAATATCTGTCCCTGGAATTTTGGGATCTAAGCCCATTAAGCTATAGGGAAGCGGGCGAGTCGGAAGTTTGTAAATGATGCTATTGAGAAAAAATTTGTTTAGTTTACGTTTCAGAGGCTCGTAACTTTGAACTAAGTTCCAAATTGGTTTGAAATGAGTCAACGTATATGCTAAAGCTTTGTTGCTAAATCCATCTTTAGATGTATCTCTTTTCATAATTGCTTTGCCTTTCGATTGTTGTAGATTAGATCGTCTTCTTATGTTCGGTTCTGAGAGATTGATAAAGTTTGATTATTTTTCTATATTCTCAATTACTTTGGAGAGAATTTTTTGCAGATTCTTAGGTCGATAGTCTTGGCGTTTTCTCCATCGATTGATCGTGCTTTCGTGAATATCCTCAATAGCATCGCCCACCTCGCGGAACTTGATTCCTGCCAATTGGAAGAACCCAGGATTGTTTTTAAAATCAATCTCATAATTGGGATTGATACCTGTGGGAATGGCACTTATATCGAATTCAAGCCCCAATCCAAGGTTACGGGTTGAATCGATCATCCATTGTAAGGCGGCATCTGATAAACCGCTGTATTCTTTCGTTCCACCGCCGATGCAGATATGCGAGCCGGGAAACCAAACTTGAATAACCCGCTGGTTCTCAACATCAGGATTTTTTTTCATAGGCGTAACATCAAAGATTTCGCGAACTTCGTCGATCGCCACGGCGTGCAACGCATTTTGAATTAACTTATTTAAAGTGGTGTCGTGGAATCGGTACCTTTTCTTGAGCTGTTCGTCATACTTCTTGAAGGCGGGTAGAGTAGGAATACCAAGGGCTCCAACGGTGTCGAAACAACCAAGCAAGGTAATCGGGACGCGATCGCCGTAATCTTCGCGGTAATTGGCTGCTACCCGATCCTTTGGTTTAATGTCTCGTTGACGGTAAAGCTCGTAAGCTTCTGATGCCCTGGTAATATGAGGGCGGGATAGGAGACCGGAGCAATAAATCATTCCGGTTAGACTCCTGACTGTGTAAGCACCGCGACTGAACCCGAATAGATATATTTCGTCACCCTTCTCATAGTTGAGAGATAGAAAACGATAGACATCTTGTATATTTTTATCGATTCCCAGTCCAGTGGCTCCGCCCAAAATCTTGTTACTATCCGATCCAACTCCTTCGTCATAAAACACGATTTGCGGAACCCCGTCACTGGCGGTCGATTTCACTGCCTGGGCAAGTTTAATCACATTACTTGGGTAACTACTATTGAGTTGTTGCCAAGTGCCATCACAGCAAACGATTAGACGTTTCATTTTTACTTGTCTCTCTTTGAATCGGAAATTTGAGAGCGATCTGTCATTGGTCATCGGTTACTTGAGATTGCCAATTCCCCTTTTTGTATGGCGTCAGGCGAGCCCTGCTAGTTTTTGGCTCGAAATTGTTATGTGGGTGGGCAATCTTTAGTTATTTCGATTGTCAGGATAGTAGTCTCAAACCACCACCTAGTTGAGTTTATTGTATTAAAATGTGAATAATATTTATATTTCTTAATACAAAAAGGGCTGAGCGTGAGATCGTAGGTTTGGTTCTGAGAAAATGCTCGATTATCCTAAAACGTAAAAAATTCAGAGCGTGAAATCGTAGGTTTGCTTCAGGGAAAATGCTGGATTATCGTAACAGAAGTAGTGATACGACGCCCTAGCTAACAAACCTTTAAACACATTTACGGTCTGCACAGTGAGTTTTTAGAACAGCTATATATTATCGATTTGTCGGTTGGCTGCAAGATAATAGTGAGATATTTGCCGCACATCAGATTTAGGCGATGTTTTAGGTTAATTTTTGTTTCAGTTACTCTCAGCTTTTCTGCAATGTGCTTGAAGTTTTTAACAATCTGTGGGTTTTGCTGGTTTCTCGATCGGTAAATTTGTGAAAATATTTTCTAGCTCCGGTTAAATTTAAAACGTCCCAAAGTGGGGACGATCGACCGCAGCGACTGGCTACGAGGTTCTCGCACCAAAACCAAAGGCAGCAAGCCTACCAGCCGCACAGCAGCCGAGAGGGCAAACAGTGCTCCCAAACTCATGCCCGGAAGTTCGGCAATAAAGCCGCCGGCGGTAGTTCCCAAAGCCCCAGCTAATCCCGAAACCGCTGCGGCGATCGCAAAATAAGTCGAAGGTTGCTCGATCGACGCGAGCTCCATTTGAATATTGTTACTACACAGCCCGATCGCCCCTAAAGTCGTTCCCCCCAGCAAGTGCAGCAGCGGCAGCCACACCCAGAGGGCAAACGGGTAATTGCCCGTACCCAACCACAGCAAAGGCGTTAGGGCCACCACCAGCCCAACCGCAATTAGCAGGGGGCGATTTCCCCAGCGATCGGCCAACTTACCCCAAAACATCAGCAGCAGTAGATTTGCCCCGGAACTTAAGCTGGTGTAAATCGTTACCAAACTCACATCCAAGCTTAAATCTTTTAGCAGGTAGATATTAAAAAAAGGCGCGCTGAGATTAATAGCAAATGTCCACACACTGAAGTAAAGAATAAACATTAAAAAATTAGAATCTTTCAGCACAGAAGGCACAAAATCTGTTATTTGCTTTGCTTTTTTCTCTGTAAGTCGATCGCTCTGTGCATTTTTTTTGTATACCTGGGGATTCACATCAACCATGAAGCATTGACACCCCAAACTAATCATTCCCGCCAAAACACCCACCAATAAAACAATACCGTAGCCCAAAATAGGACCGCCGTCCCAAGTTGAAACTCCCAATCCCATCAACGGCACTCCCAGCAAAGTTATGAGGCTGACAGCACTGTTGCGAAAGCCAAAATAGCGTCCCCGCAAGCGCTGAGGAACCACAGCAGCCATCCAACTGAACCAGCTAGAATTGGCAAAAGCTGCCAGCACGCTAGCTGCTACGACTGTTACCAGTGTCCATTGCAGCAGTTGGTCGAGGTCTGCGTGCTGGGAACCCCAAACAATTGCCACCGCGAGCACCAGCCACAGCAGCCGCGACACGCCGAATACAAATAGGTTGTACCAGTGGCGACTGGTTGTCTGATCTGCGATGTAAGCTCCTAATGGTTGCAGGAGATTTACCACCATCGGAATAGCCGAGAATATACCTATTTCCACGCTGCTCGCCCCTAGTTGCAGCAAGAAGTTGCTCAGCAGGACGCCGCCGGTCGCCGACTCGAAGACAGCGGCAAAAATGCCATCTAGAGTTGAGGCTTTCAGGGTCGATCGAACGTCTTTTTTAGAAATTTTGAGAGCTGTTTTTGCAGAGAGAACGAGCTGAAATATTTTCGGGTCTACTATTTCGGGAGTCTGAAGAGATAGAGGTTCATTTAACTCTGCAACTGGTTCAACCATAGTCAATCGATTTTAGATTGTAGATTTTAGATTTTAGATTGGAGAATTGAAGTAATAGGGTTAGATAAAACCAGCCCCACCTTCAAGAGGCTAGCTCGAAAGTAGGACTGGCACGTCCGGGTAATTCATATCAATATAAATGACTTGCAATCGCTAGGACATCAACCGCTTGGGAGATATAAATTTGCTAATTGTAAAAAAGTAGGTTGTAGGGCTTAACAAAGAAGCGAGCCCAGCATTTTGCCTGCCAAAAATTGCTCAAATTCCGCCTCAAACAAGTTCCTCAAAGGCCCAAGCAAATTTAGCACCCGATCCTCGACTCACCTCTGGCGCCTTTACGGCTACCTAAATCTATAGAATGAAAGACGATCGACTTGCCGAGTATAGCTAGCTGCTAAGGATTTGTATCTAATTCCTGGAATCCGTTTGTTCAGTGCCAGCGCTCGCGATTCCGAGTTTTTTGTGAAAATCGCCCCCAGGTGCCGGTAAAGCTTCGGAGTGGGTTATTGGCGATCCTCTACGTTGGCGTAGCCCCCGTAGGGGCGGTTTCCGCTACCGCACCTCAAAAAAATTGTGGCTGAGATCGGGAACTGCTAGGACAAAATTATTACTTGACAAAAATTACGCTAACTGCAGATAATAGCAAACCCTAGAATTAAACTTAAACGTTTGAGAGATATCACTGCTAAGGTGTGATGTCGATTCTCAACAATTTTACGGATTTCTGCATTAGATTGTGACCAAAATTCAACCTTTATCCGGGTATACACTGCCAGTATTTGCCTGTGCGGCCGCACTTGCAGCTTTGCGGTGCTTGCGTGAGGGTATTCACTCTCTAGATAGCGTCTCAGTAAATTTACTGGAACCGCAAATAACGGCAGAAATTCCGATCGAACAGGCATCTGTACTCAAAACTAATACCGCTTTAGGAGTGACTCGCTCCGATCCGGGGGACAATCTCGATCTGACTCGAAATACCCCCGTTTGGGCAATGGTGGAATTGGGGAATTGGGAAGAGGGAGAGAATCGGGGAGAGGGAGAGAATCGGGGAGAGGAAGAGCATATTGTGATTCTCGGCGGTGAAGGTATAGGGCGCCACACAGTCGGTGGAGGGGCGGCGATCTATGATTACGCAATGCGGCTGCTGCGATCGAATCTGAGCCGAGAACTCTCACCGTCCGAAAAAATTACTGTCACCCTGATTCTGCCGTCTGGGCGGCAACTAGCCACCCGCACTTCTAACGAAGCTTTCGGCGTGGTAGAAGGACTTTCGCTGCTGGGTACAACTGGCATTTCTCAACCGCTGAGTGCCCCTGGACAGTTGGAACTTTACCGCGAACAACTGCAACAAAAAGCCGAAGTGTTTGACTGTTTGGTTTTCTGCATCGGCGAAAACGGCTTGGATTTGGCGCGACAACTGGGGATTAATCCTGATAGGCTCGTCAAAACCGCTAACTGGCTCGGCCCGCTGCTGGTAGAGGCCGGATATCAGGGCGTGCAGTCAATTTTGCTGTTTGGCTATCACGGGAAACTGATGAAATTGGCTGCGGGAATTTTTCACACTCACCACCACTTGGCGGACGGGCGCAGGGAAATTCTCACAGCTTACTGTGCTAAAGCTGGAATGCCTGCGGATGCGTGTTCCGCAATTTTTGCCGCAGCGACAGCCGAAGATGCTCTGGGGCAACTGCGGGCTTTGGACGCCGAGTTTGGGAGCAATTGGGTCGATCGAATTTACGGCGACATCGCCCGACAAATAGACTTGCGATCCTCGGATTGCATTTTTACTCATACCAACCGAAGAATCCCCGTGGGATCGGTAATGTTCGGGCGCGATCGCAAAATTATTGTTAAAAGTGACATAGGAGATACATTTTTGACCCAAATTTGTTAATGTAGTGTGAATATCCCTGAATTCTGTTTAAAACATCGGTCAGGGATAATATTTAACAAGTAATAATTCTCTGTCCCTAGACCTTAATTATACTAGGTTGCTTCTGGAAGCAATTTCTGAAGCAAGAATTCAATTAATTAGGGTAAGGATGAAGTAAATCTATGCTTGCCCTGTGCCCGATTAATCGACTAACATCGCTGACTGCAATCTAGTATAAATAAGATTTATTCCTAGCGACAAATGGTTGCTCGCCTTCCTTAGTCTTGCACTGAGACCGCGATAGATATCTCCGCTACTTTCGACCCAATTAGCACTTAGCAATTACGCAATAACCGTGACTACTCAAATAGAAACTGAATCCGTTCTCACAAACTCTTTTCTGCAGCAGATAGAGCGCCAGATCATCGTGATTCTCGACTTCGGTTCGCAATATTCCGAACTGATTGCTCGTAGAATTCGCGAAACTCAAGTATATTCAGAAGTTATTTCTTACCGCACTACGGCAGAACAGTTAAAAGCTATCAATCCTAAAGGAATTATTCTTTCAGGAGGCCCAAGTTCTGTATACGATGAAAAAGCACCCCACTGCGACCCAGAAATTTGGAATTTGGGAATACCGGTGTTGGGAGTGTGTTACGGGATGCAGTTGATGGTAAAGCAGCTCGGAGGCACGGTTGAGCGATCGAAATTAGCGGAATACGGCAAGGCATCGCTATTTATTGACGATCCTACGGATTTGCTGACAAATGTCGAAGAGGGCAGCACGATGTGGATGAGCCACGGAGACTCGTGTACTCAACTGCCGACGGGTTTTGAGATCCTCGCTCACACGGACAATACTCCGTGTGCTGCTGTTGCTAACCACGAGAAAAATTTGTACGGGGTTCAGTTTCACCCAGAAGTAGTTCACTCGATCGGGGGAATAGCTTTAATTCGCAATTTTGTTTACCACATTTGCGAGTGCGAACCGACTTGGACGACTGCTACTTTTGTGGAGGAATCGATTCGCGAAATTCGCGCGCAAGTGGGAGATAAACGAGTTTTGCTGGCTCTATCGGGCGGTGTAGATTCTTCTACTTTGGCTTTCTTGCTGCATAAGGCGATCGGCGACCAACTTACCTGTATGTTTATCGACCAAGGGTTTATGCGGAAGTATGAACCAGAACGGTTGGTAAAATTATTTAAAGAGCAATTCCACATTGACGTTGAATATGTTAATGCTCGCGAACGCTTTTTAGCTCAACTTGAAGGGATTACCGATCCTGAAGTAAAACGCAAGCGGATCGGTCACGAATTTATCAACGTATTTGAAGAAGAATCGAAGCGTCTAGGCCCCTTTGACTACCTCGCACAAGGTACTCTTTATCCTGATGTGATTGAGTCGGCTGACACTAATGCAGACCCGAAAAGCGGCGAACGAGTTGCTGTTAAAATTAAAAGCCACCACAACGTCGGCGGTTTGCCGAAAGATTTGCGATTTAAGCTGATTGAACCGCTGCGAAAACTGTTTAAGGATGAGGTGCGAAAAGTCGGCCGGTCGATCGGGCTTCCCGAAGAAATCGTGAACCGACAACCTTTCCCCGGCCCGGGATTGGCGATTCGGATTATAGGAGAAGTTACCGCAGAGAGACTCAATATTTTGCGGGATGCTGACTTCATTGTTCGCCAAGAAATTAACCGGCACGGATTGTACGGTGAACTTTGGCAAGCTTTTGCAGTTTTGCTGCCGATTCGCAGTGTAGGCGTGATGGGCGATCAGCGCACTTATGCTTACCCGATCGTTCTGCGATTTATTAAGAGTGAAGACGGGATGACGGCTGACTGGGCGCGGGTTCCTTATGATTTGTTGGAACTGATCTCGAACCGGATTGTGAATGAGGTTAAGGGGGTGAACCGGGTGGTTTACGATATTACTTCTAAGCCACCGGGAACGATCGAGTGGGAGTGAT
Organism: Microcoleus sp. w1-18aA5; assembly: GCF_036701705.1. Classification (NCBI taxonomy): domain Bacteria; kingdom Bacillati; phylum Cyanobacteriota; class Cyanophyceae; order Oscillatoriales; family Microcoleaceae; genus Microcoleus; species Microcoleus sp. w1-18aA5. Next base: position 64,106 of record NZ_JAUPTE010000030.1, read on the forward strand.
TTGTAGTTAGCGATTAAGTAGGCGGACTATTTTTTTGTCTGTCTACTTATTTTGATTTTTGATAACAGGGGGATTCCCTACGGGATAGCTACGCTTCACCGACTTTAGGAGATGGGGGAGTGGGAAGGGCGATCGCTTTTATAGAACCCATTTGACATTTTTTACTGTATTGAAGTAAAGTGACTGCAAAATTCGTATCCAGCAGTGATGCCATACTCTACCATTCTCACAGACGAAGAGTGGATCATCTTCAAATGCTTGTTTTTTTTGGTTGTGACAAGGTAGGGGAAGAGAACGGGCAAATGCTTGGATAGAGACGTGCAAAATCCTCGTCAGTAATTTTGAGAGAACTCTGGTTGATGCGAGTGCCAAGGTTAATCTTTGTTTTATTACAAGACTTTGGACAGTTTTTGATAAAAACGTAAAATATGGCTTTCAAAACGATTCGGCAATCGAACTACCAAGGAAAAATCAAGGGTTTCAGACTATAAACTAAAAACTCTCCGGACTATTGTTATGAGACTGATGCGGATAAGGCTTGCAGCAGCTTAAATCTCAAATGGGTTCTATAAACGTTCGCCAGTTGAGCTACGATCGCACTTTTTAACGTGCTTAGCTTAAACTCCACTCATGTTTTTTGAGAAAAAAGTTTTATTATAATTTAAGCGCGCCCAGCAAAAAAAGATTTTAGGGAGAAGTCTAATGATGATAACAAGAATAACTCAAAGATATCAACAGCAACTGTTGACTTATACTTGGGTGGTATCTTTAGGCTTTTTACTGTTCTCACCTGCTGCTACAGGACAGCAAATTACTCCGTCTCCCGATGGCACCGGAACTGCTGTTAATGCCTCCGGCAATCAATTTAACATCAACGGGGGACAGCTCTCAAAAGACGGCACTAATCTCTTTCATAGCTTTCAGCAGTTTGGACTCAAAGACGGTCAAATTGTTAATTTTATTTCTGATCCGAACATCCGCAATATTTTAGGGCGAGTTGTGGGTGGCGATGCTTCTTATATTAACGGTTTAATTCAAGTAATAGGCGGTAATTCTAACTTATTTTTGATGAATCCAGCGGGGATTGTTTTTGGTTCCAACGCTCAACTGAACGTGCCTGGTTCATTCTTGGCAACGACAGCAACCGGAATCGGATTTGGCAACAATTGGTTTCAGGCAGTTGGCGTTAATGAATACGCTATGCTGATAGGAACGCCAAGCACTTTAAATTTTGGTACAGCTCAGCCAGGGGCGATCGCAAATTTCGGTCAACTGAGCGTACCTAACGGGCAAACCCTAGCTTTAATAGGCGGAACAGTTTTCAGCCCCGGTACTTTGTCAGCACCGTCTGGACAAATTGCGATCGCATCGGTGCCCGGAGAAAACTTAGTCCGCATTTCTCAAGCAGGGCATCTGCTGAGTTTAGAAATTTCCCCCTCTTCTAATCTAGGTTCTCCTTCTGTGCCGTTGAATCCCCTCACCCTGTCCCAACTGCTGACAGGAGGTAGCAGCAACGCTACAGGCGTTACAGTTAACAGCGACGGCAGCGTACAGCTAACGAATTCAGACTTGCGGGTAGAAGCGGGCGATGTGGCAATTGCCGACACTCAGGCAACAGGTGCGAACCAAAATTTAGCAGTGTCTGCTCAAACGGCTACTGTGTCAGCCGCGCGTAACCTAACCCTAGTAAACAGGCAATTACAGACAGCAGGTGACTTGAAATTGCAAGCGGGGGAAGCTGTCCGCATTCGCGACAGCGTGGCTAACTCTTTTGTTACCGATGTGGGTAGAAACCTAACCGTGCAGGGCGATCGCCAAATAGACATCCAGACGCGCAATCACTCCCAAAGCTTACTGAGTGCTGGCGGCCGCATCACCCTTACCAGTAACGGTACTGTATCCGGTGATGCCCTCTTCAAAGCTGGCAGCGATTTCTCAATTGGCACACTTCAAGGTAGCCCCGGCAACTTCGCAAGTTCAGGCGGTTCTACGATCGTCTCAGGCGGAAACGTCTTTTTTGGTAATTACGCAGGCGGTTCTCTGGAAGTGCAAGCAAAAGGCACGATCGCATCCGGTGATCTCGCTATCAGTTCCGCATCTAGCGATCGACCGCAGTTGGTGTTTACGGCTGGCAACGTACCCACTGGCCTCACTGCAAACAGCACTCTAGCACCCGCCAGTTCTTCACCTGCCAGCATTCAAGTTGGCAATATCGCGATCGCAGGTTCAGTTTTTTTAGGCGCTGCAAACAGCATTCAAGCAGCATCCATTACTTCAAATGGCGGAGATCTGGCGCTGGTAGCGTCCGGGGACATCGCAGCAGAACACCTGGATACTTCAACTTTAATGGGCAATGCCGGCAATATTACCCTCTACAGCACGGGGGGAAGCATCAATACGAGCGCCAGCACCTTGAACGCTTCCTCGATAATCGGTAACGGTGGGTCAATTTTCCTATATGGGACAAACGCGATCGCCGCCGGTGGAATTACAACCTCTAGCTTCCTTGGAAACGGAGGCAGCGTCACCCTTTATTCAGAAGGCAAAATCAGTACGGGCAACATCAACACTAGCGGAATCAAGGCAGGTGAGATCAGCTTCCTTAGCAATCCACCAAATTTTCCGGTGGAGGTGGCTCCCGCGCTGCCACCAGAACCACCAGCGGTCATACCTTCCCCGGTGCCAGCACCATCACCTGTCCCGCAGCCACCAGAACCACCACCGCTCATCGTCCCGCCGTCACCAGAACCACCAGCGATCGTATCTCCCCTACCGTCACCAGCAGCACCAGCAGCAGCGCCATCGCTGCCACCAGAACCACCAGGGGTCATAGCTTCCCCGGTGCCACCAAAATCACCAGCACCATCTGCCATTCAGCTCCCTGAACTCGCACCTCTAAACAATGGCTTAGTAAGCCTGACACCGAGTGCCATTCAGTGCTTAACTGAGGAACAATTATTGGAGCAGCAGGCAGGAGTGACCCTCCAAACTGCGCCGAAAGACTACAGCAAAGCGATCGCCTGCTACCAGCAGAATTTAGAGCTGGCGAGACTCTCCCGCGATGACGCTAGGGAAGGCTATGCGCTCAACAATCTAGGCGCAACTTACTACGCAATCGGAGATTATGAAAAAGCAATTTCTTACCAGCAGCAGCGCTTAGCACAAGCTGAATCCAGGGCCGATTTATTGGGAAAGGGACAAGCTTTTATTGGTTTGGGAGCTGCTTACGGCGCGATTGGCAATTATAAAAAAGCAATTGAATACTACGAGCAAAGTTTGGAAGTAGCGCACTCCCTAAAATCCCTTGATTTAGAAGCGAGTATCCTAAGAAATTTGGGATTAGTTTACTATGCCCAAAAAGAGTATACAAGGGCAGTAGAATATCAAGAGCAAAGTTTAGCGATCGCTAAACAGCAGCGCGATCGCCGAGGCGAAGCCCTTGCTTTGAGTAATTTAGGATTAGTACACTATTCCCTGACTAATTATGCCCAAGCAATTGATGAGCAGAAACAAAGTTTAGCGATCGCCTTAGAACTGCGCGATCGTTTCGTTCAAGGTCGCGCTTTAGAAAATTTAGGAATTGCTTACTATGCTGTCAAAAATTATCCTCAAGCGATTGAGTCTTACCAACAGAGTTTAGCCATTGCCAGAGAACTGAGCGATCGCCACGCCCAAGGTCGAGTACTCAGCAATTTAGGTGACGCTTTATACAAAGCAAAGCAACCAGCAGAAGCTATCAAAGCTTTATTTTCAACCATTGAAATTTGGGAATCTCTGCGGTCAAATTTAAAAAATAACGACCTCCATTTAATTTCAATTTTTGAAACCCAAGAAACAAGTTATAGTATGTTACAAGAAGTGCTTGCCCATCAAAATCAGCATAACGAAGCGCTAGAAATAGCAGAGCGTGGACGGGCGCAAGCTTTTGTTAGATTATTGACCAGCCGTTTTTCTTCCCAGTCAGCACAGGCTACCCTAAAGTCATCGGAAAATCAAATAAAACCGCTCGACATCCAGGAAATCAAACAAATTGCTAAAGAACACAATTCGACTTTAGTTTCTTACTCGCTTATCAAAGAAGATGTAGAAGCTGATGGTCAAAGAAAGCTGCAAGATTCAGAACTTTATATCTGGGTGATACAGCCGACCGGAAAAATTGACTTTCGTCGCATCAGTTTGAAAGGTTTGGTTGAGGAAAAAACTTCATTAAAAGCCTTGATTACTGAAGGTCGTTGCTTCATTCCCAGTTGCCTGCGAAACAAGCAGCGCTCCAAACCAGCTACAAATCCAACCCGAACCCTACCTATTGTTGAGCAACGATTTTTAGATTCGTCATTGCAAGAGCTTTATCAACTACTGATAGAACCAATTGCTGACCTTCTACCTCAAGATCCAGCGTCGCGAATTACTTTTATTCCTCATGAATCTTTGTTCTTAGTTCCCTTTGCCGCGTTGCAAGATACTTCGGGAAATTACTTGATAGAACAACATACTATTTTAACAGCGCCTTCAATTCAAGTGCTGTCTTTAACCAAGAAACAGCAACAGCTTGCTTCAGGAAAAGGTGCGCTAGTCGTTGGGAATCCTACCATGCCAAGTGTTGCCTTTACGACGAACCAACCTCCTCAACAACTGTCATCACTCCCACACTCTGAAGCCGAAGCGATCGCGATCGCTCAGCTTTTAAATGCTGAACCGCTTACAGGCGACAAAGCGACAAAAGTAGCAGTTTTACAGCAAATAGAGCGATCGCGCATCGTGCATTTAGCAACTCACGGCATCCTGGATGACGTAGAGGAATTGGGGGTACCTGGAGTCATCGCACTTGCGCCAAGCAAGGGTGACAGTGGTTTACTCACTGCTAGCGAAATTTTCAATTTGAGGTTGAATGCCGAACTCGTCGTTTTGAGTGCTTGCAATACGGGTCGCGGTCGTATTACAGGTGATGGCATCATTGGTTTATCACGCTCGTTTATTGCAGCAGGCGTTCCGAGTGTTGTAGTTTCTCTGTGGTCAGTATCGGACGAATCAACAGCCGAGTTGATGGCGGAATTTTATCGACAGATGCAGCTAACCCCTGATATTGCCCAATCGCTGCGGAAGGCCATGCTGGTGACATTGGTCAAACATCCTAATCCTGTAGATTGGGCCGCTTTTACCCTCATTGGCGAAGCAGAGAAACGTTAACCGGGAAAAGCTGATTTCCTGTCGTCAAGAGGTAGTTTTTCCTATAGCGCGTCGCGTGAGAACCCCGGTCTTTTAAGCCGGGGATGAAACGCAGTTGTAGCCTTCAGGCTACGAGTGT
>NZ_JAUPTE010000031.1:0-68418 GCF_036701705.1 Microcoleus sp. w1-18aA5
GTCTGACCAGTTTTTTTTCAACAATTCTCTAAAAGCCTCTTGACAAAAGACTTACAGTCTTAACTTGTCACCAATGGAGCTGTTGAGTTTGACATTTTAACTCTGCGGTGCGTTCCTCAACGCGAATTTCTAATTCTTCTTTAGCTTTTTTTAGGGCAGCTTCTGCTAATTGGCGCTCGACAATTTCCGATGCTAGGAGTCGGTTGGCAAATTCTAGATGTTGCGTTTGAGACTTTAACTCTGCGGTGCGTTCCTCAACGCGAATTTCTAATTCTTCTTTAGCTTTTTTTAGGGAGGCTTCTGCTAATTGGCGCTCGACAATTTCAGCTTCTAGGAGTCGGTTGGCGGATTCTAACTGTGCGGGACTGGGAAGTGCTAGGGCTTGAGGCATTAAGTCTACCAAAAGTATGGCTGTAGCTAATGAAATAAGGGCAGTAATTGCTTTCATTGTTCCTGAAAGCCAATAGTTAGGATGCCAAAGTGTCCAGAGTTCAAATATGTGAGTGATGCCACAGGCGACGATAAAGGCTCCAAACAGGGCAAAGATCCAATCAAAAGGCAAATCTTCGCGTTTGGAAATAAAATAAACCAATGTAATCGGAATGGAAAAATACGCGAGTGCAATGATAGAATCTGAGGCAATGTGAAGCCCGACTAACGGGGTATGCCAGAGATAGCAGTGGCCGTGAGGAATAAATGGCCCGGAAGTAAAAAAAGTTTTCCACATTTCCTGCATAATATTTCCTTTGAGTTGTGAGAAAATGGACTCGGACTGGTGTCAATTAATTTCAACCAGGGGTTTCTTTCACCTGCGGCTTAATCACCTATGCGTTCATATTCTCTGCTAGCTTCAGCAAAAATCAATCTGTATCTGGAAATCATAGGCGATCGCCCCGACGGATATCACGAACTGGCGATGGTACTTCAAAGCATAGATTTAGCCGATCGAATTGACTTGCGCGCGATCGGTACGGACACGATTCGCGTGCGCTGCGATCACCCGCAAGTCCCTCCTGATAAGAATAACCTGGCCTACCGGGCGGCGGATTTGTTGGCGAAGCAATTCCCCGATGCTTTGGCGAAATACGGCGGAGTCGAGATTGCGATTCACAAACAGATTCCTGTGGCGGCGGGGCTTGCCGGGGGTTCTGCAAATGCGGCCGCGGTTTTAGTGGGGATGGATTTGCTGTGGCAATTGGGACTTACTCAGTCGGAGTTGCAAGAGTTGGGAGGAACTTTGGGTTCGGATGTGCCTTTTTGCATTGGGGGAGGTACGGCTTTGGCAACTGGTCGCGGGGATAAACTGTCGCCATTGCCCGATTTGGCAGGCTTTTCTGTGGTGTTGGCGAAGTACCGCAATCTCAGTATTTCTACTGCATGGTCGTATCAAACTTATCGCCAGCAGTTCAGTAGTTCCTATTGTGCAGCGGAAGATTTGGCGTGCCGCCGGGAACGGCTGCATTCGGGCCCGATGGTGGCGGCGATCGCCCAAAAAGATCGATCAAAAATTGGTCAATTGCTGCATAACGATTTAGAAAAAGTTGCTTTGCCCGTGTACCCGCAGGTGTTGCAGTTGCGGGAGGCTTTTGAGTCGGCGGGGGTTTTGGGGACGATGATGTCGGGTTCCGGGCCGACGGTGTTTGCGCTGGCGGAGTCTCCAGAGCAGGCTCAGCAGGTTGTGGAACGGGTTAAAAGTGCGATCACTTCTCCCGATTTGGATTTTTGGGTAGCACAGTTTAGCAATACTGGGATTCGGATTTTTTCGGAGGAAAATGATCTAAAAGCGCCGATTCCGAGGGTGTAACTCGAAGATGGTGCGATCGCGATCGCCCGTTAAACCTGTCTAACAGGCGAGGATCAAGGTTAATCTAACTTTTCGCAGAGTCTATTGAGATCGAGGAACTGATAATATGTGATGCAACACCGATTTTAGTTTTGGTGAATTAACCAGAAATCTAAAATCTAAAATCTAAAATCTAAAATCGCCATGACTGATTTAACTAATCCAAATTCTACTTCTAAACCTCTGAGTTCGGCTGGAGATGCAACCTCTGCATCTTCCACGCCGCCGACGATTTTGCGGTGCGTGATGGGTTCCCTGATCGCGGGCGGCTTTGCGGCGGCTTTGTACGCGCTAACTTTGTCGATCGTCCAAACTTTTGCAAATTCCCCGATTCATTCTGACAATGTGACTGCGATTAATATTGGCGCGGCTGTGCGAACTTTAGTTATGGGGATTGTGGCTTTGGGTGCGGGTGTTTTTGCTTTTGCATCTTTGGGTTTGATGCTGCTGGCTGTGCAACTTTTAATTCAAAAGTTGCTTAAAAAACCCACAGGTTGAAGTTTACAGGTTGAAACCATCTGGATACACAAATTCTCCTCCGCAAGGCAAAGACTGAATAGTAAGATCGAAGCAATGGAATTATTTACTATCGGACACTCCAATCTGAGTATTGAAGCGTTTGTTTTGCTGCTGCAACAACACAGAATTACGGCGGTTGCGGATGTGCGATCGCATCCTTTTAGCCGCTATTTACCTCATTTTAATAAATCCGAAATTAAAGCTTCTCTGTCAAGTTTTGGCATTCAATATGTTTTTTTAGGCAAAGAGTTGGGCGCGAGACCAGAGGATTTAAGCTGTTACGATACTAGCGGCAAAGCTTTATACGATCGCATAGCAGCAACTCCTCTATTTTCCGCAGGAATTCAGCGCCTGCTAAAAGGCGCCGCCAATTATAAAATCAGTTTAATGTGTGCGGAAAAAGACCCGATTACTTGTCATCGGACTATTTTAGTTTGCCACAAGTTGAAAGATTTTAACTTGCAGATTAATCATATTCTGTCCGATGGCAATTTAGAAGCGCACCAGCATTTAGAAGAAAGACTTTTGAGCAAGTTTAACAAAGGAAAAAAAAATAATGAGCCAATTCAGCTAAGCTTGTTTGAATTAGAGCCTCAAGTTAAACAGGAAGTAGTTGATTTAGAAACCGCTTATTATCGTCACGGATTGGAAATCGCTTATGTCACAAAAGAAAGCAATTAATTTATTTACAATTGGTTTTACTCAAAAAAGTGCGGAGGAGTTTTTTGGGATTTTGATGAAAGCGGGAGTCCGCAGGGTAATCGATACACGGCTGAATAATGTATCACAGTTAGCAGGTTTTGCTAAGCGGAAAGATTTAGAATATTTTCTGCGAACCATTGGTAATATTGAGTATGTTCATGTGCTGGATTTAGCGCCGACTCAAGATATTTTGGATGATTATAAAAAGAAAAAGGGAGATTGGGATGTTTATGAAAAGAAGTTTTTGGAGTTGATGGGCGATAGACAAATTGAACACAAGGTTTCCTCGGATATTTTAGACTGCGGGTGTCTGCTTTGTAGCGAACCAAAACCTCATAATTGTCACCGCCGCTTAGTTGCTGAATATCTCAGCGATAAGTGGAAAAATGTCACAATTAATCATCTTTGATTTAGTGAAAATATTAGATAAGTGTGGGATGAATCTAAAATCTACAATCTAAAATCTAAAATCGAATGACTCGGATAATTTGTCTCGCTAATTCCTGGAAACGCGGCGACAGGTGCATCGCCGGAATTAATGAACTTCAAGGTAAGTGGGTGCGTCCGGTTTCCGACTTACCAGATGGCCAAATTCCTAAAGAAATGCGGCAGATAAATAGACTTGAACCCGCGTTGTTAGATGTTCTAGAAATTCCTCTGGCAAAGACGGGGCCGGACTTTGACTTTGAGTGTGAAAATCTTTCTGTTTTACCGGGAAAATGGCGGCAAGTAGGGAAAGTTCCGCCAGCATATTTGCTGAAATATTGCCAGAGTCAAGAATATATTTTGCACAACGATTTGCGATATGTTACGGTGGAATATATGCAGTCTTTGCCAAGGTGCGATCGCCTAACTTTGCAATTAGTCAAAGCAGTAAGATTTACGGTAAAAAAGTTAAGTCAAAGATTTGAAGGGGGTAATAAATGGGAAGGATCTATTGTCACGCATCAGGGTCAAAGATTGACTGCAACAATTACCGATCCGGTGTTTATTAGAAAGTTAGAATTGGGGTATCGACCGCAAAAAGCTTGTTTGGTAACAGTGAGTTTGAGTATGCCTTGGCGGCCCGATGATTGGGAGGGGGATGACCCTTGTTGGAAGTTGATTGCGGGTGTGGTAGAGTTGCCGGAAGATGTTGTTGATGATGAAATTTAGTTTTGACCAAAATGGGCGATCGATTATTTATTTCTTTTTATTTACCGCAAAAACTCTGTTCGTGGTATAATTCTGCGGGACTGTAGCAGGAAGGGGTGCTTTTTGATGAAAGCAGAATTTTATTTTGACTGTCACAAATATATTTGCAGTTTAGTTCAAGTAGATTTTGTCAAAGAATTAAAAATAAAAAATCATCAAGGTTTTGTTTTGGCTGTTAAGCAAGGACAAAAGATTGGACTGTTGGGAAAAAGTCGCCATAATGCTAAACAAGTTGATGTATCTAAGCCGCATTTTTATAATGTAATTAAAGCGGCTATGAGCGCTTTGGAATTAGAAACTAAAAATGAGGTGATATTAGAGAGAAATCGAACTCTTGCTGATGCCGAAGAAATGATTCAGCAGCAAAACCGAGAAATTCGCGTTCTCAACGAACAGATTAGAATGCTTGCAACTAAGGTTGAGGAATTGTCAAGGGAAAAGCAGCAGTTATCCATGCAGCTAGTAGACAAGGAAATCAGAGAAACTGCAATTAGTCAAGAACTTGATGATTTCCCTGCTTTCGAGGAAGATTTAGTGGGGGCGGAAATTGAGCAGGAGCTTGAAGAAACTGAAATTAGTAAAAAAATCGAAGAATCGTCGGTTCAAACTTCTGGGTTGGACGTGCAGTTAATAGAAAATCTACCGGATTATGAGGGAATTGATGAAAAGGAACTAATGACCGAAAGCGATGTTAAAAGTGTCACTGTAGAAATTAGAGAAGAAGTAGAATTTCAAGGAGGCGAAACAGAAATTAAGCGGCTGCCTAAAAGAGGTTCCCAGAGAAGGATGAGAAAGAAATAATGAGCATATATATTTTCTAGAGTGTGAGGCGCTATTTATAGCGAAAATGTGCGCCATATACACGCTAAATATAGAGTTTATGCGTATCTATTGTGCATTTTTTATTCCTCGCTCTGTGGCAAATCTTTTCTAATTATTGTCGGAAACCAACTGACGGCTGCTCTTTGTCCGATTGCCCTGCTTTGTTCAATAAATCCGGGTACTTCTGCGATCGCCAAAAATGGAAAAGCTAAACTTTGAGCAGCACGATTGTATTTTCCATCAGGGCGAACGCATCTAAATTTTATGTTAACAGAATATGGTATATTGGAGCAGAGTTATTGAGCATCTAAAAAATATTCAATTAGAGCTTAGCATTATGAAACTCAAACCTAAAATCACCATTGCCGACCATTTTTCCGACTTAGAAGATCCCAGAATTGAGCAAACGAAGCATCATCAATTAATTGATATTATCACCCTTTCAATTTGTGCTGTGATTTGCGGTGCTGATACATGGGTGGATATCGAAAGTTACGGGCGTGCTAAATACGAATGGTTAAAGAAAATTTTAGAATTGCCGAATGGCATCCCTTCGCATGACACAATTGCGCGAGTATTTTCTCGCCTCAAACTTGAGCAATTTCAGAAATGTTTTTTGAGTTGGATTCAATCTATTAGCTGCTTGAATCCCGGAGAAGTAATCGCACTTGATGGCAAAACTCTTCGCCATTATTACTCACGGGGAGGAGACAAAAAAGCGATTCATATGGTCAGTGCTTGGGCGACCAGTCAAAGATTAGTTTTATGACAAGTTAAGGTTGATAAAAAGTCTAATGAAATCACAGCTATTCCGGCTTTACTCAAAGTATTAGAATTGAAGGGAAGCATTGTCAGTATTGATGCTATGGGCTGTCAGAGATAAATTGTGAAGTCAATTGTCGAACAAGGAGGAGATTACGTAATCACCTTAAAAAAGAACCAACCATCCCTGTATGCCAGAGTAGAAGAGTTGTTTAAACAAGCAATTATACAAGGATTTTCGGGATTTACACATACAGCTCATGCGACGAAGAAAGAGAATAATCACGGTCGCTAAGAAATCAGACATTACAACCATGTTAAGTGACATCAAAGAGCGGATAGATCCCGACAATCAATGGGAGAAGCTTCATAGTATAGGTATGATAGAATCCGTAAAAATAGTGAAAGGAAAAACAACTATTGAAACTCGTTATTATATTAGTAGTTTACCAAATAATGCTCAAAGATTTGGTGAATCAGTCCGCAGCCATTGGGGAATTGAAAATTCTTTACATTGGGTATTAGATGTGGGTTTTCGTGAAGATGATTGTCGAATTAGCAAAGATAATGCTCCGCAAAACTTTGCTATGATTAGACACATCTCGCTTAATCTTTTGAATCAAGAAAAAACCTCAAAAACCGGAGCCAGAAATAAGCGACTTCCAGCCGGGTGGGATGATGACTATTTGACTAAGATTCTCGCTGTTGCAGTTACCTAAATTCTCACAAATAACTCATTAATAACTATTATACAACTTGTAAACAGTGGTTGTAATATTTTTATTGTCTCAAAATTAGCATTAAGTAAAAACCACCATGAATTAGTTCCTATTTTATCTAAAAAGTCATTACAAAGCGTATCGGTAGTTTCTAAGAATGGTGAATTTATCTCAAAATATACTCACCACTGATGAACAGTGTTCAATAAGATGCGTTCCCCCTGGGTCAACCGGAAGTTGAGGATGAGCCGGAAGCTAAATAAGCAGCCTGAATTTTAGTCTTGTTTGTAAGGTGCGTCAGGCTTGAAGCGAGTACGAAATAATTAGGTTTTACCTCTGACGCACCCTACGAAATGCGTAAGTCCTGTTTAAGCGTAAGGCACCGGATCTTTCAGCCCCAATTCCTCAAAAGCCACCAGCCGCAGGCGACAAGAATCGCAAACACCGCAGGCATTTTCCCCGCCTGCATAGCAAGACCAAGTTTGCTCCCAAGGTACTCCTAATTTGTTGCCTAATTGAATAATTTCTGTTTTTTTAAGTTCGATCAAAGGTGTTACAATATTAATAGGTTCTCCTTCTCTTCCCTGCTTTGTTCCTAACCGAAATACTTCCTGCATTGCTTGGATGTAATCGAGGCGGCAGTCTGGATAGCCGGAATAATCTAAAGCGTTGACGCCGATGTAAATGCGATCGGCTTCTAGAGTTTCTGCGTAGGCCAGGGCAAAGCTGAGAAAGATCGTATTTCTGGCAGGAACGTAGGTAATGGGGATGTTTTGAGACATTTCTGCAAGATTGCGCTCGATCGGCAATTCCATCTCATTATCCGTCAAAGCCGAACCGCCCCAAAGCGTTAGGTCAAAGTTTACCACCTGATGTGCCTTAACTGCGGCCGAAAGTGCGATCGCCTTTGCTGATTCCAACTCCCGCCGATGTCTTTGCTTGTAGTCAAAGGAAATAGCGTAACACTCGCAGCCGTCGGCTTTGGCTTGATACAAAACTGTTGAGGAATCCAGCCCTCCCGACAATAAAATAACTGCTTTCACTTAAAACATCCTCACTCGAATTAGCTTTTATATTTATATCAAAATAGTGGCGAATTGACAATATACCAATGCTAAATGCTTTGTAAAACCTACATATTACACCATTGTCAAGAACGGGCATCTTGCCCGTTCCACAAAACTCAATTAACTGTTTCCCGGCTCTGCATACTAACGAGTAGAAAGAAAATTCATCTTTTGTGGAACAGGCATCTTGCCTGTTCTTGATATTCGTACAAAATGTCAGATTTCCGTTGCTAACAAGTCGTCTAGTTCGCGGTAATCGGGCAAAGTTGTCTCAATTTTAATGCCCTGCCGCAAAACTGTGCGATCGCCCTGCGCTCTAGATAACAATTCGCTGAAATTCCGAGCCTTAAACAAAATCAAATCAGCAGGTAAACCCACTGCAATTCGTCCTAAATTCGGCAATCCCATTAAATCTGCTGGAGTCTTTGTCACTGCACAGGGCCAGTCTCCATAAGGCCTATCTAAATGAGCGATACGGACTGCCATATTAAAAACTTCTAAAACATCGTGATCGCCAAATCCGTAAAACGGATCGCGACAATTGTCGCTAGCAACTGCAACGGGAATTCCTGCTGCTTTGAGTTCGTGCACTAGCGTCACTCCCCGCCAGCGCGGTGTATGCTCAGATTCTCGGTCTTGCAGGTAAAGGTTGCACATCGGCAAGCTGACAATGCCAATATTTGCTTCCTTGACTAATTCCATAGTTTCTGTTACTAAATCTGAGGGTTGTACGGCTAAACTACAGCAGTGTCCGCAGATAATTTGACCGGAAAATTTATGGCGGATGGCGGTTTTTGCGACTTCCCGCAGTGTTACTGAATCTGGATCGTCGTTTTCGTCGGTGTGGAAGTCGAGGTTTAAATTTCGTTCTTTGGCTAAGGCAAAAACTCGATCGAGTTGTTTGTCTAAGTCGGGATTCATATAGGCGACGCCGCCGAGAATCCCGCCGATTTGGGCTATGCGATCGGCTAATTTTTCGCCGGCGGGTGTCAGGTAATAGTCGAGGGAAACCAAGGAAACTGCTTGCAAGATCAGCCGATCGCCCCATTCGGCTTGCAGCGCTTCAAATACTCCCAAACTAACAGTTCCCTGTTCGCCCGCGCTGTCGATGTGAGTGCGGATAGCCTTGGTTCCGTGGGCGTAGCTGCACTTTAGTCCGAACTCCATTCGCCGGTAAACATCGTCTGCATTCCAGTTTTTTTGAGCGTCAGCGCCTACGGCTTCGATCGCGCTGGCAAAAGTTCCATCGCGATTGGGCGATCGTTCCCAAATGTGACCTTTGTCTATATGAGTGTGCATATCCACAAAACAAGGCCAAACTAAGCCGCCCTGCAAATCTATAACTGGGATATCTCCAGAGGAGGATACAGGTTTTGTACCTGCTGGAGTAATGTGGGTGATCGTCCCTGCTGCAATTTCCAAATCCACCAAACAAAAATTGTTCTCACTCCCCGTTGTCGCCACAGTAGAAGCTGAGGGCGCGATCGATTTCATCTCTAGAAGAGACGCGGGCACGCGAGCATTTTTGAGGAAATAATTAGATGTACTTGGCAACATTAATTTTGTGAGTTAGTATTTTCCTAAGAATTTAGCGCAACCGCAAAAACGCTACCGACAATCATTGTCTGTTGAGCGTCAGTTGTTTTATCGGTAACAAATGCTACCTTCTCAGTCTAACCATTTAGACATAAAATTGTACAACGCCGATCGATCGGGGGCCGAGCGCCAACAAGCCGAGCATCTACAAACACTGATTTGCAAATAAACCTAGTGTTCGATCTGCTTGCATGGGTGTACTCTACCAGCTCAGCTAATGGTAATAAATTGTGGTAGTTCCACTGCCCTTAGCAACTGTACAAATCATGAAACTGAAACTATGCAAAAATTTACAAATTGCCCAGTTTGCAGCTCCCAAAAAATCAGCTTCCTGTACACAGCGGGGACAGCCCGCCACCCAAAAGAGGCTCCTAAATGGTCAGTTTACGGATGCGAAGATTGTGGCTTAGTATTCGTAAATCCACGCCCGACATGGGATGAACTGAGCGATTATTACCCCGAAGGCTGGCAGTGCTACAATACTTACGTACCAGACGAAGAAGACGTAGTAAAAAAAGCCAAAAAACTCAATGAATACCGACACATTCCTATCCCTGTAGGCAAGCGGCTGTTAGACGTAGGATGCGGGGGAGGTTCCATTATCCAAGTCTTCAAAAAACTCGGAGTTGAGGTGGCAGGAATTGAGCCTAGCTCCTCAGCAGCAGCAGCAGCCAGGGAATGCGGTATCGATGTTTTCACTGGCACTGTAGAAGAATACGTTGCAGAAAAAGGTACTGACGAAAAGTTTGATGTCATACTCTGTTCACACGTTTTGGGAGCAACGCCTTTGCCTGCAGAAACACTCGACTGCATGAGACAATTGCTGGCTCCAAACGGTTACATTTGGGTGGCTGTACCGAACGCGGACAGCCCATACGCGCGGCAACTGGGCTGGCGCTGGCACAGCACCGATTATCCTTACAATCTGATCGGTTACACTCCAAAAACCTTGGCTCTAGCCGGCGAAAAGGCAGGTTTGGCAATTCAGCGAAATTACACCTACTCTTTGCCGGATAGCCTTCGTTACTCTATCTGTTTGTGGCTGCGCTATCGGTGGTTTGTACCGCACAAAGTTACCCGATTCTTCCTTTCTGAAGAACGTGTTGAGCGCATGGCGAAGGAATTGGACTCGCGCGGGGAAGGTGAGGCAATTATAATGGAATTCTGTCACCCTCAAAGCCTGGATTAAGACGTTTTTACCAAAAGTATTTGATTTGAGATTTGAGATTTGAGATTGAGTGCACGTCGGCGGCTCAGAATCTCAAATCTTTTTTTTCGCGCATATCTTAAAACTTCAAAGTTGGCGTTTGGCAGTTGTGCTGGCTTTGGTGTTGGCTATACTGGGAAAGATTGAACTCTGGACTTATATCAAATCCGACGAAAACCTCCTATTATCGTGAAACCCAAGCCGAGAAAAGGTTGTGTGTGGGTAGCGCGATTGTTTCAACCCTGGAGGTGTGTACTGTTGGTATCATAAATCACTGCTTCAAATTGCAATTTCACTTTCAACTAACAGCAGCATCCATAGTAAGAGCCAAAAACAACTGTGTCAAAACCCAAGCATATAGTTTTAACATCCCATCCCGACAGATCCGGCACAAAACCTCATCCCATCCACTGGGGAGAAATCGATCCGCTGAAACGGGGGCCTGTGATTGGTAGCCTTACCAAATCGTCTCACCGGAATGCGATCGGCACTCATTCGGGTTCCTACTCAGTTTATCGCGCGCTAGCAGTTGCTTCTGGCGCACTCCAAGCAGATCACCGCCCCGATTTTACCAACACCTCTCCGGCCGCACACATCGGGCCACACGCGAGTTGGGGCGATCACAATTTGATTGTTTCTCTCGATCCCTTTGGGGGTTTGGTTAGCGAAGTTTATACTTCATTTCTCCAGCAGGGATATGATATTCGACCGACAATTGCTGTCACTAAAGCTCACATTAATATGCCGGAATTGCAAGATGCCATCGCTAAGGGGCGAGTGCAAATTGATGGCAAAATAGTCAAAGCAGGTGGCAATTTAGCAGTAACTAAAGTTGCGATCGACCCGGTTTGGTATTTGCCGGGAATTGCTCGGCGGATTGGGGTTCAAGAAAGCGTTCTCCGCCGTGTTCTGTTCGAGCAAACAGGCGGAATGTTCTCGGATTTAGTGACGCGGCCGGACTTACACGTTTTCTTGCCACCAATTGGCGGAACTACGGTTTATATTATTGGCGATGTCGCGAATATTTCGGACCCGGATAAGCAGTTGGCGGTACGTGTACATGATGAATGCAACGGTTCAGATGTTTTCAGTTCCGATATCTGCACTTGTCGCCCTTATTTGGTACACGGGATGGAAATTTGCATCCAAACGGCCCAATCAGGCGGTTCTGGGGTAATAGTTTACTTCCGCAAGGAAGGGAGAGCTTTGGGGGAAGTGACTAAGTTTTTGGTGTACAATGCCAGAAAACGGCAGGAAGGCGGCGATCGCGCTGATGCCTATTTTACACGCACTGAATGTGTGGCGGGAGTTCAAGATATGCGGTTTCAAGAACTAATGCCAGACGTGCTGCACTGGTTGGGGATCTCTCGAATAGACAGTTTAGTTTCGATGAGCGATATGAAATACAATGCGATTATCAATTCTGGCATTCAGGTGGTCGATCGCATCCCCATTCCTGAAGATTGGATTCCCGCAGACGCACAAGTCGAAATCGTCGCCAAAAAAGCCGCCGGCTACTACACGCCTGACCCTGTGCCAGATGCTACAATTCTTGCAGAAGCGATCGGACGCGATTTAGGAGATTAAGAGGGCAAAGACGCGACCGATGGGACGCGAACAATCGCGTCTTTGCTAAATGAAATTTATTGCTGGTTTTTGATCAGTCAGGGTAGGTTATGGCTAATTTGCGTTCTAGTGTGATCGTAAAAACAGATATTTGTGGATATACCGCCAGAGTCAAAAAATTATCTCAGTCGGACTTAAGTAGTTTGTTAAACGAGCATAAAACTTTTGTTTCAGATATTAGCGCCAGAAATGAAGGCAGCGTGATCAAAGGGGAAGGTGATTCATTTTGGATAATTTTTCCCAGCGTCACAGCAGCGGCAGTAGCAGCCATAGAAATGCAGCAAGAATTGAGAGCGCAACAATCTAGCAAGGCGAACGACGAACGATTGGCTATTCGCGTGTCGATTACATTAGGAGATGTCTTGCATCAAGATAAAGATATCTTTGGCGATACGGTGAATTTAACAGCGCGCATAGAATCTGTAACTCCGCCGGATGAAATATATTTGTCCCAAGCAGCATGGCTGGCGCTCAACAAAGCAGAAGTGCAAACGTCTTTTGTCAACGAGTTTTCTTTGAAAGGGATGAGCGAACCTGAAAAAGTATACAAAGTTGACCAAAGTTACAAAACGCGAATCATCAAGAATCAAGCAATCATTAAAGCAGATTTGAGAGGTTTTATAGCTTATCAAGAATCTAATTCTATCAAAGATGTGGAATATTTGCTCACCAACTTTGATACTTTTGAAAAAACAATTTGCGAAGAATACGGTGGCACCATTCGGAGTATTGTTGGGGATTCGCATTTGTTGACTTTCCCGGAAGCTCACTCAGCCTTAGCGGCAATGGAAAGTCTGTGCGAGAATTGGAAACTTTTTATTGACGCCAATCAAATACCTTGTGGCTTGTCGGTGGGAGTTGCTAAGGGAAATTTATATATATTTCGGTCTTGCACTTACGGAAAAGATATTCACATAGCCGACAGACTGGAAGATTTAAGTAAAATAGTAACTCCGGGTAGAGAAAGAAATTCGGTGATAGTTTCCGATCAAATAAAACGCGAAGTCAGCGGATCGAAGTGGGAATATAAGCTGATAAAAATCGATAAAAATGTGATTTTAGATAATCTTTTAGATTACACTCAGTTTGACTTTTTTCAAGAAAACGATGTTTATCGGTGTTTGGTTACATGAAGTTGCAAAATATTGAACTTGAGATTGTAGAATATCTGAGAACGCCGGCTGCTATTCGCCAAAAGTGCGATCGGCTTTTTGATTTAGCTCGCCAGGACAAACTCCGCTACTTCCGCGTCGATTTATCCCAACTCGACAAAGCAGCAAATTATGTAATTGACACAACGCGCCAACAGTATCCCGATTTTAACATTCCCTTTCACAGTCGCTGGCGACATTTTGAAGCTGGCAACTTGTCGCGACTCGCCGAATTGAATGCAGCTTTAGCAGAATTTGCACTCATAGAGCAAGCTAAAATCAAATTTGATTTAGCAATTATCAGCGTTTTGCTTGATGCCGGTGCTGGTGCAGATTGGCAGTATTGCGAACCTGAAACCGGACAGGTTTACCGCCGTTCTGAAGGGTTAGCAATAGCCAGCTTGCGGATGTTTTGTCAAGGTGTTTTTTCCAGCAATCCCGCTTTTCCTTGGCAAGCTGATTTTCGCGGACTTTCTCAATTAAAACTAGAAACCTTAGCTGCTGGATTTCAGGTAAGTCGAGACAATCCGCTAGTTGGTTTAACAGGCAGATTAGAATTATTGCAGCGTTTGGGAAATGCGATTTGCCAGCATCCATTATTATTTGGCAGCGAAAACCCGCGTCCCGGTAATTTGGCAAAATACTTGCTCGACAGTCGGGTTTATGAAACCAAAACTGTGAATGCTGCGGTTGTGTTGAGCGCTGTTTTGACAGGTTTTGGGGAAATTTGGCCGGGAAGATATGCAATTGGTGGAGTCAATTTAGGCGATGTTTGGCAGCATCCGGCTTTAACAGGAGAAAATCTGGGAGATGAATTCGTGCCGTTTCACAAACTCTCGCAGTGGTTGACTTATTCGCTGTTGGAACCCCTGCAAGAACTTGATTTAGAAGTCACGGGATTGGATGAGTTAACGGGATTGCCGGAGTACCGCAACGGCGGTTTGTGTTTGGATATCGGGCTGCTGCGGGCAAAAGATTCGGCTATTTTTGAACAGAGTTACTTGCCGGGTTCGGAAGTTATAGTAGAATGGCGATCGCTGACTGTGAATCTTTTAGATAAAATTGCCGCAGCTATTCGAGAAAAGCTGCATTTGAATAAGACAGAATTGCCGCTGGTGAAGATTTTGCAAGGAGGAACTTGGGCGGCGGGGCGAAAAATTGCGGGGGAATTGAGGGCTGGTGGAGTGCCACCAATTCAGATTGAAAGTGACGGCACTGTGTTTTAGAGAGAAGAAGGAAGTTCGGCAACGGATTCTATAACGGATGTAACGGATGTCAGGAAGAAGAAAAAGGGAAGTTCGGCAACGGATTCTATAACCGATGTAACGGATGTAACTCACATCTTGCACCATTCTCAAGAACGGGCTCTCCGGCCCGTTCCACAAAGAGTAGATTTTCTTGTGGAACAGGCATCTTGCCTGTTGCTGACAATGGTGCAAGATATCAGATGTAACGGATGTCAGGAAGAAGGAAAAGGGAAGAGGGAAGAGGGAAAAAGCAAGAGGGAAGAAGCAAGAAGGAAGAGGGAAAATGATTCCCTCTTCCAACTTAAAATTCAAAATTCAAACCTGAAAACAATACCTCACACTACACTCCCAACAAGCTGCTTAGCGACAAGTGCGATATTTGACGTGATAAACTAAACCGCGATGGGCCAAATCGAAGGAGTCAACGGTGGCCATGCCGGCACCGCGGGCTGTCATCGAAGCATTTACTCTCATATTTACACTGTCGCCGCAGCGAGACCAAACATTAGCTACAGTGGCTAAGCTATCTCGAACATTGTAGTTAGTTTCGCCGCTGAGATTCCGATTAAAAACTGGGCCACGGGCGCCAGCGAAAAAGTATTCTGCCCGCAGGTTGCCTGTGGTTTTAGGAGCGACGTAGCCGCGGTAATCAGCATCGTAGATAGAAATTTGGTAGCCTTGGGGTACTTTGATGGGAATGCTCAGATTGCAGCTTTTCCGGCTTTCTGTTGAGACATTTCCCAGGGCTGCAAACTTGTCAAATAGGATGGTGAGTTCTTGACCGTCGGGGCTGACGCTGACGCTGGCGGAGCGATCGGGGCAACCGCTACCGCCGTAGCTTGCACCTAAAATTTGAACGGCCGCCGGATTAGCCAAGGTGGGGCTGATAGAAGCAGTCATTAATGCCGTAGCTAGCAATAGTTTTACAAACTTCATGGATGTTCTCCTTAATAAGTTCAGTGGTGTGTTAGGAGCACCCTAAAAAAATAGAACTGAATTTAGGTAATCTGTTTTCAACTTGGATATTGCCGCCTTCATGTTGCAAGATGAAAAGCCAGTCAAGCCAAGCTTATAACCTCATGTGCAGTTCCTATTCAGGTTTTTTCGATTAGTGAATTAATCGAAAAAATAGGTTTTATGTTGATACTTCTTAAGATTCATATCTGTTGGTAAAAGTTCCGGAAGATTTCGGTGCGAAACTCCGGATCTGTGTTATTGGGTTGGGATGGAGTGCGAGACAGCGAAACCAGTGGGGAGGCTTTTGAACCCGGATCTGCGTTCTTAGGAAGAGTGCGGGAAAGAGAGGAAACGAGATAATGACATATTTGCGTATTTTCAAACCTCGCATACTTAGTGTCGCACTGGGCGGATGAAAGGCAATTGTCGGAGCGAATTTTATGCGCGCATTCGTGTTTTTAATAGGGGCTTGATATAAGTATTCCTGGAGGGAAGGGGGGCAGAGACCGGGTTTTTTTCGCGTCAAGAATGCCTCAATGGCTGATAAGTTAGAATTAAGCAAATTAATTATTCAAAAAAATGAGTGCTAAAGTTACTGTCATCGACCATCCTTTGATACAGCACAAGTTAACTCTCATGCGGCAAACTCAAACGAGCACGGCGAAATTTCGCCAACTGCTGAAAGAGATTGGAATGCTGCTAGCCTATGAAGTGACGAGAGATTTGCCGCTAAAATACGAACTAATAGAAACGCCGATCGCCAAAATGAATGCACCTGTGCTGGCTGCAGAAAAGAAAATTGTGATTATTTCGATTATGCGCGCTGGTCAGGGACTGTTAGATAGTATTTTAGAGCTGATTCCGTCTGCGAGGGTAGGACATATTGGTTTGTACCGCGATCCGACAACTCGGATGGTGATTGAATATTATTTCAAAGTTCCCCAGGATATCGAACAGCGAGATGTTTTAATTGTCGATCCGATGCTGGCTACTGGTAATTCAGCAGTGGCGGCAGTGGATAGGCTGAAAGAAGTTAATCCGAAGTCTATTAAATTTTTGTGCTTGCTGGCAGCGCCGGAGGGAGTGGGGCACTTTCACGAACAACACCCTGACGTGCAGATTTATACGGCTGCTGTTGACGAGTGTTTGGACGAGCACGGCTATATTGTACCTGGACTGGGAGATGCGGGCGATCGACTTTACGGCACTATGTGAATTCAATCAAATTATTTTCTGCTGTATATGCCAATACATTCATTTAAAAATAAGTTTACTAACATAATCATTGGTTTGATAGTGCCATACAATGTAAATTGTAAAATTTTAATGTCAGGAAAAGCCTATATATAACAATGGTTGTAGGGCTTTCTTACATTAAATTCGTAAATTGCATAATCTAGATGTATTTACTGCATTTGATGGTTAAATTCTATGCCTTTAGTGTAATTAATTGCCAGAATTAGTTATTAAAATAGATGTATGATGCTAACCGTTTGCGATCGACTACTAACATTTTTTTGACGAGGGAAAAAACAATGGAGACTACAGCACAGAAAGAAGCCCCAACTCAGCCTGTTGAGGAAGTGAAAATTCAGAATATCAACAGTTTGGAGTTTGAGCTTTGGGCTAAAGCAGTGAAACGGCAGATGATTGCAGCACTCTCTAAAAAGGGCGCGATTTGACATCTCTGGGTTTTTTATGCACAGGTTGTGTTAATTAATTAAATTAACAAAATTTTTGTCTGCATTGTTGTCCGAGTTCGAGAGGAGTAAGGGTAAGAGTTTTGAGATTGCGCTGCTTTCGTAGTTGCGGGAGGGGCAAAAGAAATAATTTTCCTTTTTCCTAGTTTTGGACGTACAGGTGGAAGGAAGCCGGGTTTTTTTACGAAAATACTTCTGTTGCGATCGGCAGAAATGGTAAAAAACCCCGGTTTCTTTGTGTCAAGAGTGTCTCCGGGAGTGTTCTATAGCAATCCTTGCAGGAGTCGTAAATTTTTTACCCCACCCCAACCCTCCCCTTATCAAGGGGAGGGAGTAAGAAATTCACAAATGATGCGAGGATGGCTATATCTGCCGAATGCTTTCGACCAGATTACGATCGCTTGTCAACCGCCGCCAGCAAGCGCAGACTTCCGTCTTGAATCTGCACTGCTTTCACCGTTCCCACAGCAACTCTTTGTTGACCGTTAGCCATCGCTACCTCAATTTTAATCTTGGGGTCAGCCTGTAATCCTAGCCGCCCCCAGAGCCACTTGACTTGGGTAGCAGGAAAAGAGCTCACTTCTACATCAGAAAATGGTGAATTAACCCAGCGGCTACCGTCGTAAAAACTCGCTACCTGCACCTGATACCAAACTTGTTCTCCTGCCAATTTTAACTCATTGTTCGGTTCTGGTTCCAGCCACTCAGCGGGATTGACACTGTTAATTAAAGTAGCAGAACCCATAATTTGACTCTTGTGGTCTTCTAAACTTTCCGCCTGAGAAACTGCTTCCTGAAGTTTGTTGACCAAATTCCGAATTCGAGTTCTTGTTTCGCTGTCAGTATCTGATTGCTGGTCGAGCCAATTCATCGCCTCACGAGTTCCGTCTTGAGACGCTACAATCAGGGCGCCCCAAGCCTTGACATCGGCGTCAGCGGCATTTACTCTCAAGGCTGCATCGATGCGGTTCCAGATCCGCCCGCTGTCATTTTTGAGGGTGGTGGCTATTTCGTGACTGTTACTCGGATCGGCTTCAAATACTTGCAAAGCTTCACTCCAGCGGCCGTCGATCAATTCTGCGAGAACTTGTTGACCGGGACTGGCCCAAGATGCGATCGCCTGAGCACGAGTAATTTTAGCGTGAAATTCGATCGTTTCTAGCTGAGCTTGCGCGACAGCCGGCCAATTTTTGCCAGCTTTCCCCTTCGCCACACGCATGACATTTAATGCTGGAGACCACAGACCGCTTTTGGCAAGTCGCAGCCCATTTTTGTAAGTCTCGTCATTGAAGGCAAATTCTTCTAAAGAAATCGCGGTTAACTGAACTGGGTTGGGCAAAAATTTGCGCGGGCCAATTTGATAAAGGGTAAATTGTGGCTCTAAACCAACTGTTTGGTCGATCGCCAACTGCGGGTTTTCGCCCTTAACAATTTGCTGCCAATTCGGCGGTTGTCCAGCCGCACTGGCCCACTCCAACAGCGGCATTAAATGATTTTGGCTGGGGTTGTAGCGAACGACTTGTCCGTAGGGAATTTTCTTTTCGCCCTGCTTTAGTTGACCACTGACATTAAACCAAATGCCGGAGGCGGGGGGCTTTCCGTCAAATCGCCGCAGTTCTGTTAGGGGTAGGGACTGATTGGAGGCTTGATTGTTAGATGTAGAGTCAGCTAAAGAAGCAATGACAAAAGATTCCGCAGGGCCTTCTAGATTCACAGAACTTGCTAGCTGAAAATACTGCTCTTTATCGGAACTGCGATCGGGAAGCTGCACCCGCTTGTACACCCGAAGTTCGACAATTTGACGACAAGGATTTTTGCAAACAGTAGAAGCCTTAACAGTTCTTTCTACCATTACCGGCAATAGCAAATCGGAAATAGAATTATCGCGGGATTGATCGACGGGAAGCGGCAGGGCTTCTCCGGTTACGAATCCCAATTTGCGGATGCTGGCTTTGATTTGATCGAGAGTTTGGATCGAATCTCTACTACCTGTAGGCAGGCGCGACCATTCCGGCACAAACTGAGAGATCAACTTGTTGCCATTGGGATCGACAATTAGCTGATAACTCAGCCAAGCGCCGCCTCCCATTAAAGCTGCACAGCCACACAAGACGCTGAGGGCTGTCAAATTAGTTATCAGTCTTTTCCAGGGATATCTGGCGCGAGTTCGGGGAGTAGGTATTGGACGCTGGGACTCTTGAAGATTTTTGGGGCGTCGGGTTTGGCGACGGCGTCTTGTCGGGGGAGGAGCAACTTTGGGATTTTCTGGGGGTTTGGCTCGATTTTTTGAGGGGTTAATTTTGTGTTCCATCATGCCATTTTAGAATTTAGATTTTAGAATTTAGAGTTTAAAATTGCAATAGCCGATCGTACTGCCGACCTATGATATCCCAAGTGTATTGGCTGTCAACGAGCGATCGAGCGTTGACAGAGATCTCCTGTCTTAGCTGCTGATTTTCAAACAAACTGGCGATCGCCTCAACATACTCGTGAACTTCGTTCGCCCGCAAGGCCCTTGTCGGTTGTGGGCCGCCATCGACGACTAAACCCTCCAAACCTCGATCGCTAGCAACCACGGGAGTTCCCGCAGCCATCGCCTCCAAAGTTTTATTTTTAATCCCAAAACCAATCCGCATTGGCACCACACAAACAGCAGCTTGATGCAAATATTCTGCCACCCTTTGCACCCGACCTACTACTTGAATTCCCGGAAGTTCCCCCAAGGCGATCACTTCCGGGACTGGCGAAGCCCCGACTAGGATGAGGGTAGCATCGGGATACCGCTGCTGCAAAGGCGGCATTATTTGCAAACTGAGAAACCTCGCCGCGTCAATATTGGGCAAATTGTTCATTGCGCCTGCAAAAATTAAGGTGTGTCCTCCCGGATCGATCGATCGATAGGGAAATTGAGTTAAATCCACGCCGTTAGGAATTACATCTATGGGAGGTACAAAAAAATCTTGTTTTCCTCGCACTCGAACCGGAGGCAACAGTAATTCGAGGAGTTGCTCTCTGTCTGTGGATGTTGTCGCGACAATGCGGGAGAATTTGGCACAGTAGCGTTTTTCGTAGCGGGCGAGTAGGGGTAAATTTAGTCGATCGCGCAGGGGTTTTTCGGAGGTGCCGGTTGCTAACATTTCCCTGCAAGTTCCCCAAACGGAACTGTGAATGTTTGCTACTGTCAACAGTTTTTGCCGCCATTCTGGACGCACGTAAATCTCGTTAACGCTGTGTTCGCAGGTGACAGTATCGCATTTGCCTGCTGTTACCAATTCGTCTGCCCAATTCTGCATTGCTTGGGAGTAGCTTGAGAGTACGTTTGGAGGTGTCCCGGACAACAAAAATCGACTGAATCTGTGGAATTTTCCTATTATTTCAGAGAACCCCCCCTCAGTCCCCCCCTTATTAAGGGGGGGAGGTAAAAATCCTTCCTCAGTCTCCTGCTGGAGTCTTAGCCCCCCCTTAGCAAGGGGGGGTTGGGGGGGTGTCTGCGGATGGGGAAAAACTGCCAATTCTGCAACTTGCTGGCGCAATGCGTCGATTTGTGCATTGGTGACATCGGGCGATCGTACAGTGCCGAGAATTACCTCATGCCGCTGGCTCAAGTATTGTAATAAATTAAACGTCCTTACCTGAGTTCCTCCGCGGCTTGGCGGATAGGGAAAAGTCGAGGAAAGCATCAAAATCTTCATGGGATGTGGAATAAATAAAGTTGCCGCTTGCGCGATAAAATTAATTGATAAAATCTTTTTAACAATCTTCGCACCTATGGACGAATTATCTGTTAAGGCGCTGCTCGAAGACTTGAAAAAGCCCGACGAAATCGTGCGCGATCGGGCAACTACAGAACTCTGGCGCACTTGGTTTAACCAGAAGGGTGAGTATGGGATGCAAATTCTCAGGCGATCGCAAGTTTCGCTGGATGCAGGCGATGTTCACCACGCTTTGGATTTGCTGACGAAATTGATTGCGGAAGCGCCGGATTTTGCGGAAGCTTGGAACCGACGCGCCGTACTTCACTATACTCAAGGAAATTATAAAAAGTCGATCGAGGACTGCGAAATTGTCCTCAAACTGAACCCGGTACATTTTGGGGCGTTGCACGGTCTGGGTTTGTGCTACGCTGCCTTGGGAGAATACCTAAATGCTATTCAAGCTTTTCGTCGCGCTTTGGAAATTCAACCTTTTGCTTTGGTGAATCAAAAGTTAATTCTCGAATGTACGGCTCGTTTAAATTAAAATACATAGGGCATTGGGCATTGGTGGTTTATTTCCCTGGACTGAAGTGCGAATTTTTTCCACAATCTAAAATTGAAAATAGTCGTAGTGCCGAAAATTAGCGTTTGCATTCCTACTTACAATCGAGTGCATCTGCTGGCTTGTGCGATCGCCAGCGTGCTAGCTCAAACTTATACAGATTTTGAATTAATTATCTGTGATGACGGTTCTACTGACAGCACTCCTTTGTTGATGTCGGAATTTGTCGATCGCGGGATTCGTTACATTCGCCACCCGCAGAATATCGGCAAAAGTAATAATATGCGATCGGGCTTTGCGGCAGCAAGGGGCAAATATTTTATCAAGTTTGACGATGACGATCGCCTGAGCGCGCAATTTTTAGAGCGGACATCTGCTATTTTAGATAAAGATCCCAGCATCGATTTTGTCAGTACAGATCACTGGGTGATTGACATTAACAATTATATTGATGCAAACCAGACGAAACTCAATTCGCAGCGGTGGGGGCGCACCGAGTTGTCGGCTGGAATTATTGAAGATTTGCTATCGGCAGTGTTTCTGAGACAGAGTTTGCAAATAGGGGCAACTTTGTTTCGCCGCCGCGCGCTGGAAGAAGTAGGATTTCTGCGGCCGAATTTGCAAAATTGCGAAGATAACGATTTGTTGGTGAGACTTGCGATTGCGGGCAAAAAGTGCTATTACTTGCCGGAGCTGTTGATGGAGTATCGATTTCACGCAGGACAGCAAGGAGTCGATCGGGCAATTCCGTATTTAAGCGATAAATTGCGCTATTTAACAGGCTACGAGTTTGAGTCGGAGACGTTGGAAACTGTCAGGCTCAAAAGGATTGCAGAAACTCAATTAGCGCTAGGTTTGCGACTGATTGAGGTGGGTGAAACTGCAAAAGGACGCCTGATGGTGCGAGCTGGAAAGTCGGTTTCTGCGGCGAAAATGTGGGCGGGTTTGGGATTGTCGTTGCTGCCCGTCGAGTTGCGTCCCAGGGCGTTTGAGCTTGTGCGAGAGTTGATGAAATAACCATCAATAATAATTATTCATTATCAGCCGCGGATAATATATTAATTTTAATTAGAGTACGGGGTTTTGTCTGGCCTTGAGATTTGATCAGATTATGCTAGAGCAAGAACTTGCCGGGGATTGTTCCGAGAGTTTGCAAAAAATAAAAATTCGATATGACACGTTTTACATTAAATTAAGAAATTAAGAAATACTGAAAAATTAAGTATTTACGAGTTTGACATCGATCGGGCACGACTACAGACCTTTCCTTGGGTCTGCCCTGCTTGTGCTATCTGTCAGGGGATTAGGAAAAACTTTTGCCCTGACACTGGGGTTAAGGAATCAAAGTCAGCATTGTTAAATTCTGTCTAGTTTATTAATGCACCACTCATGTCAATAACTAATCAGATTCGTTTTAATAATCTCAAGGGCGACATCTTCGGCGGTGTCACGGCTGCCATCGTCTCGCTGCCCCTTGCCCTCGCCTTCGGGGTCGCTTCGGGAGTCGGGCCGATCGGGGGACTGTACGGTGCCATTTGCGTTGGCTTCTTTGCGGCGCTGTTTGGTGGCACCCCAACACTGATTTCTGAACCCACCGGGCCGATGACTGTGGTGATGACTGCGATCGTCGCATCCCTTACCGCCAGCAATCCCGAACAAGGGCTAGCAATGGCATTTACCGTTGTGATGCTGGCGGGGCTGTTTCAAATCATCTTTGGTATTTTCAAGCTAGGGAAATACATCACCCTGATGCCCTACAGCGTGATTTCCGGCTTTATGTCGGGAATTGGCGTGATTTTGATCATTCTGCAAATTGCACCGTTTCTGGGTCAAGCCCCTCCCAAGGGCGGTGTTTTGGGCACTTTTATGGCAATTCCGCAGTTGCTGGCCAACGTAAATCCGCCGGAAGCAATTCTCGGTGCCTTGACGGTGGCAATTATTTTCCTGATGCCCAAAAAGCTGAAGAAAATTGTGCCCCCGCAATTGATAGCGCTGATTGTCGGCACGGTAATTTCCATGACTGTGTTTCAGGGCACCGATATTCGCCGGATTGGGTCAATTCCGGTGGGACTGCCCCCCTTGCAATTGCCGACTTTTTCCCCCGGTCAAATCACGGTGATGTTTGTGGATGCGGTGATGCTGGGGATGCTGGGCTGTATCGATACCTTGCTGACAGCGGTGGTGGCGGACAGTCTGACGCGGACCGAGCACAAGTCCGATAAGGAGTTGATCGGTCAAGGAATTGGCAATATCGTGTCGGGGATCTGCGGTGGCTTACCGGGCGCCGGGGCAACGATGGGAACTGTGGTCAATATCCAAACAGGCGCGACTTCGGCGTTGTCGGGTTTAACTCGGGCGTTGGTGTTGCTGGTGGTGGTTTTGGGGGCGGCGAAGTTAACTGAACCGATTCCGATGGCGGTGTTGGCGGGGATTGCGCTGAAGGTGGGGATTGATATCCTTGACTGGAGTTTCCTGAAAAGATCGCACAAAGTATCTGTTAAGGGTTCCCTGATCATGTACGGGGTGCTGTTTTTGACTGTGTTTGTGGATCTGATTGTGGCGGTGGGTGTGGGCGTCTTTATTGCCAATATCCTGACTATCGAACGGTTGAGTAGTTTGCAGTCTGCAGGAGTGAAGCTAATTTCCGATACGGATGATGAGGTTCTCCTCAGTCAGGAGGAGAAGCAACTCTTGGATCAGGGTAAGGGGCGCGTGTTGCTGTTCTGCTTGAGCGGCCCGATGATTTTTGGGTTGTCGAAGGCGATTTCCCGCGAACACAATGCTATGAAGGATGCGGATGCTTTGGTGATGGATTTGAGTGCTGTGCCGATGCTGGGGGTGACGGCTTCGCTGGCGATCGAAAATGCGATCCGCGATGCCTGTGATAAGGGTTTGCAGGTTTACATTGTCGGTGCGAGCACGAAAATTCAGCAGCGCTTGCAGAAGTTGGGATTGTTGGATCTGATCGCGCCAGAGCATTTCCTGAACGATCGTACCGCAGCCTTGCGACAAGCCGTCGCTGTGGTGGACAACAAAGGTATTCCCTTGGGAGTGCCGGTGTAACAAGGCGCGAATTCGCCAAAATAGTAGTGGTTTAGCAGGAGTGCCAGTTTCTCCTGCTATTTTTATGGCTCGATCGCCCCTTTCATATCGTTTCCGGTTGCATCAGTATTGTTCAAATGTCGAAACAGTCAGTTGTCCCGAAAGCATAATTTTAGTCAACAGCCAACAGCCAACAGTCAATCGATTTTAGATTTTAGATTTTAGATTTTAGATTTTAGATTGAAGCCTTGACCCCACGGATAAATTCGGGGGTTTGTTTATCGGATACACGTTTTTTATTTCTGGACGGATGAATCCGGGGGCTTGTATCCTGGATGCTTTCGGTCAACAATCAGGTCTGAGTGCAACCGGAATTGATATCAATTCTTGATTTTCGTCAGTCCCCTCTGGTGGGATCAGAGGCAAGTTTAGACGAGATTTTAACCGCCGAGTCTTCTGGCGTGTCGCTTTACAACAAGAAATTATCCGATTGATATAGCGGGTAGCCACGGAATATCTGTAATGCCTGGGTTGTAGCCAAGTTGTTTGAGTAGTGTGGTAATTTGCCCTCTATGGTGAGTTTGATGATTGAACATATGTGTCACCAAAACCCACGTCGGTAGCACGCGGCATTTATTATCTACATTGCTTGTGTACTCAAAGGGTTGACTCAACCAGTCAGAATTAAGGTGTCTAGACCATTCTATAATTTGCCGATCCATTGTCTCCCGTTCGGCTCTCAAAACCTCAAATTCAGCATACAGTTCTTGCCCGATAACGGTACCCGAAAATGGGTTAAGAGTGAAACGCCCCATCCATGCTTTGTCACCATACAGTAAGTGATTCAGAGTGCCATGAATCGATTTGAAAAAAGCACCCATATCCTGTTTGCGCTGTTCATCAGGAATTGCCGAGCAGACAGAATATATATTTTGGTTCATCCAGCAATTGTACTCGGCCATTAGCTGGTAGTAGCTACCGTCGTACATACTCAAAACTTCACCACCTAGTTTGAACAACTTACATTATACAAATATGTCTTTCACAAGACTCCTGACTCTAATTGGTCTAGATAAATAAATTCAGGAGCTTTAACTCCCGCTTCCTCTCTAATTTTAACCAGTGCAGGCGACTCAAAGAACGCTCTGGCATCTGTTGTTGATGTCCACGCGGAGAAATGAACGATTTTGTTGGGTTCATTGTCATACTTCAAGACCTGATAGGAGCGCTCGCCAGCTTCTTTTCGGATGCTTTCAGCACGATCGAATACCTGTTTCCAAGCTTCATAATTTTCTACTTCATGAATAATTAAGACATACTGCATAGTAATCAGCTTCTCGGATAATTTCAAAACTTCAATGGTTCGGTTTACTCCTCCTCTTCCTCAGCATTTTCCTCTTTAAATCCCAACCACAAAAGTATTACCTTTTCTACTTCGAGCATTTTCTCGGATGTCAGAATTCCCAATTTGCGTAGAAGCTTTGCATGAGGAATTGTAATCATATTTTGTACGTCAAATACTCCTTCTCGGAGGAACTTATTTTTGACTTTCACCTCAAATCTTGAACCGCGTAGACTTGTTGTATGTGGCACTAGAGTGGCTAAGGCCCGGTCTTGATTTAGAGCAGGAATACTCACGACCAAACATGGTCTGACTTTCGCAGTATAACCGAGATCGACTAACCAGATTTCACCACGCTCTGGACTATTCATATACGGATTCTTCCTCATCTAGCTCTAGGAAAAGTCCCTCAGCATTTAGAACTAAATCGTCATCAGATAGGGGCGGAAAGTCTAAATAAACAGTCCGTTTCAAAATTTCCAATACCAAATCTAACCGCTCTGAGTCTGTTAATCGCTCAAAGGTATTCAAAAGTTCTTCTACTAAAATAGTCATAGCTTTTTTCCTAGACTTGCTTATAGCATAGCACAGGTTTTAAGTAGACCAACCTCAAAAAACATAACAGCCGGCTCCCCGCAGCACTTTAAGGCTGCGGGGTTCTAACATTGATCGCGCTTTCCACTAAAGTAGTAAACAGTGCCCGATCTAAGTTTTTCCTAAATATCGTGTCTATATTTTCTGAAATTCCGACTGTGTGGCTGCAAATTTCCCTCGTGGGAGTCTGGCTGGGCTTGATTTTATTGGTAGCTGAGGGGTTAAATCGCTTTACTTCTGTCGATGCTGAGGTATCGCGGAAGGTTGTTCACATCGGTACTGGAAATGTGATTTTGCTAGCGTGGTGGCTGGAAATACCCGGTTGGGTGGGGATTTCGGCGGGGGTTTTAGCAGGCGCGATCGCCCTAATTTCTTACCAAGTTCCGATTTTGCCGAGTCTTAACAGTATCAACCGCAAGAGTTGGGGGACTTTTTTCTATGCTGTTAGTATCAGCGTTCTCGTGGCTTGGTTTTGGCCGCTGCAACGTCAGGAATACGCTGCTTTGGGCATTTTAGTCATGACTTGGGGCGACGGATTGGCTGCTGTCATCGGGCAGAAATACGGCAAACATATTTATCGAGTTTGGGGAATTCAGAAGAGTTGGGAAGGTTCTGCAACTATGTATTTGGTGAGTTTTGCTATTAGTAGTTTGATTTTGCTGGCGGTTCAAGGCAATATTTGGCAAACTTGGGCTGTGTCGGCTGTCGTAGCTTTAGTTGCTGCTACTTTGGAGTCGGTTTCCAAGCTGGGAATTGACAATCTCACTGTGCCGATTGGCAGTGGGGCGCTCGCTTTTTTCCTAAATCAATTTTTAATTGGTAATGTGTAATCTGAACTTACCCCCAGGCGTTCCTGAATAGAGGTATGAATTCAAGATTTCTCAATTGCTATAAACCCGCTTGAGGGTAAGTTTTGTAACTGCCGCTCAAAGGTGATTCATCCCGTGAATCAGCAACGCCAATTATCAATTATCTAAGTCTCGTTAAAGCAACCGACGTGCTTGTAAAATTTATTGTTGCCATTGCTCGAAAGCGGGGATTTTTGAGAGATAAGCTGCTACGCATTTAAATTGAATCCAGAGACGGGAAGGATGCCCGTTCCACAATAATTGTAGAAAAATTGACTGTCAAATTAGATGCACAACAGCTTAGTCTGGGGGAAACATCGCCCTGATTTGCTCCATAAGCTCGATCGCCACCAATACACCAAGCTGCTAGCCATTAGGGTGACGATCGCACCTCGTCACTCGTTCATCTCCTCACCAAATAAGGTGAAGAGTGCGATCGCTATCTTTCACTTTTTTAAATTATAGACAAGGCACGCTTGAACGCTCTACAATAGAATGCGTTTTGTCTTTTAATCCGTAAAGGCATTTTAGAGGTTATTTTTAATGAAAACTCAATATTACACCTCCGCCAGCTTAGATGGTTTTATTGCTGATTCACACAACTCTCTCGATTGGTTGTTTCAGTTCGGCGAGGCGGGAGACAGCTATCCTAATTTCATCCGCGAAGTAGGGGCAGTAGCAATGGGAGCAACTACTTATGAATGGATTCTGACCCATCAGATGGATGAAGGTGCCGATCGTCCCCAAGCATGGCCTTATGAACAACCGGCTTGGGTATTTACCTCTCGGACTATGCCTGCGATCGAGGGTGCAGATATTCGAT
The DNA here is from genome assembly GCF_036701705.1 of Microcoleus sp. w1-18aA5. Classification (NCBI taxonomy): domain Bacteria; kingdom Bacillati; phylum Cyanobacteriota; class Cyanophyceae; order Oscillatoriales; family Microcoleaceae; genus Microcoleus; species Microcoleus sp. w1-18aA5. The sequence continues at coordinate 28,019 of NZ_JAUPTE010000031.1, forward strand.
TTGTGCAAGGGGATGTCTTACCTGTCCATCAAGAGATGATCGCGGCGGCAGGAAATAAGAATATTTGGCTTGTAGGAGGTGGCGATCTGGTCGGTCAATTTTACGATCGTGGGTTGCTTGATGAGGTAATTGTGTCAATTGCATCGGTGACACTTGGTAGCGGAGCACCGTTGCTACCGCGCACGATCACAACACCCCCGCTAAGACTTTTATCCGCGAAGGTTCATGGAGAAGCCTTTGCGGAGTTGCGCTATGAAGTTCCTGTGCGGGCGGATGACACAACTGCTTAATCTTTAAAGCAGCCGACGCGCTTGTAAAATCTGTTGTTGCCACTGCTCAAAAGTAAAGACTTTTGAGCTACCATCTCTCTCAACGATCGCCTTTATTTGCTCCATTAGCTCGATCGCCAGCGGTACACCAAGCTGCAATTGTTCCAAGACATCCCGCTGAGCAAAAACGCTTTCCGGTGTTCCTTCTAAAATCAATTTTCCTCGATCCATTACAAACACCCAATCAGCCCAGCGGTAGATGAAATCGAGGTCGTGACTTGCTAAAAGGATAGTAGTTCCAGCGCTGTGAATTTGTTGAAGTAAACCGATCAGTTGTCGGGTGTGACGCGGATCGAGATAGGCGGTAGGTTCATCTAGCAGCAGCAGTTTCGGCTCCAGAACCATGATATCGGCGATGGAAACCCGCTTTTTCTGGCCCAAACTGAGATTGTGAATAGGTTCGCGGGCGAGTTCGCTTAGATCGAATTGCTCGATCGCTTGTTGCACCTGTTGAGCAATTTCGGATTCTCTTAAGCCTAAATTGTACAATCCATAGGAAATATCTTCTTCTACCGTCGAAGCTACTAATTGATGTTCGGGATTTTGAAAGACGAGTCCGATTTGTTGGCGCAGTTGCATCAAAGATTTGCGATCGTAGCGAAAGGGTTCACCTTGCCAGCTAATGATTCCCTGTTGCGGTTGATACAAGCCATTTGCTAACAGAAAAAAGGTGGTTTTGCCACAGCCATTTTGACCGATCAGCCCACACCGTTTGCCAGCGGGGACTTTTAGATTTAAACCCTGAATTGCCACTCGCGAACCGCAGGGATAGGAGTAGGAAGTGCGATCGAATTCGAGAATCCATTCAGACATATTCGTTATTTTTTATTTTTTATAGCCTTGTTCCCAGGCTCTGCCTGGGAATAAATACCCGGAGGCTGTGCCTCCAATTACCGATTACCGATTACCGATTACCGAGACCAATCTCCATTGTATTTGTGTCACCCTTCATCAGATTTTGACAACTGCCAAAGTTGAATTTCATAACAGAGATGCTGCTCAAAAAGTTGACCCGCCTCCAATCCTTCAACCACCAGCTTCTTGAACCAGCGACGAAATATCCAGCGCAGGAATTTGTGGAGGGGTGGAACTGTTATCGCAATTAAATCTGCAACATAGATCATTGTATTCAGTCCATATCTGCGGAAAGTATCGACATACAAATCGATTGTTGGCAAAATATGAGCGGAAATATCCTCAGTTTTTACTAAAGTGAATCCAGCCTGCTTTAATGCTGCATAAAGTTCCGTAACCACATGACAATTAGAGAACATTCCCTCTTTATAATTAGCATCAGATCGCAGCATATCAGCCAGCAAAACGTAACCACCCTGATTGAGGATTTTGGCGGCACCGTTAGCAATATCAACAGCCGACATATACTGGCTACTTTCGCTAAAGAGAATAAGATCGTAGAAATGGGTTGCTTTGAAGTCTTCAAACCTCGTGAGGTGGAAGATTGCCCGATCGCCCGTACACTTAAGAAAGCGCTGTTGTTGGAACGGATCGGGTGCGAGCCCTTCCACTGCAAAACCTCGATCAAGCAAATAAGCCGCATTGCCACCAATCCCGCAGCCCACATCCAGTATCGTATGAGTGCCGTTGGGGATAGCATCTAACAGTTTTACAGTATAAGCTTGCTGAGCGAGGCGCAATCGTGCGATCGTTAGTTCGTCAGCGGGCACAGGTAGGGTTTCCCAATAGCCGTAGTGAAGGTAGGGCGAATCTGTCAGACCCAAATAGTAATTAAGCGCTGCATTTTGGTAGCGAGTTACTTTGGAAATTTCGATTGATTTTGGCTGCGGCATTCGGAAAATTTAGTAAGTTTTAGGATTTAGGGCAGAGTTGAAATTCTTCCCAGCGCTTGCATACTTGTTCATAGCACTCAACAGGAGAAATTGCCAACTTTTGCAACAAATTGATATCAATGTGACCGCTGGCGATCGACAAAAAAATAATTGCTTCCTTGGGTTCATAACTAGCAATGATTTGCAGCAGATTGGAAACAGTATTTTCCTCTATTTCTAGTTGCTGTAAATAAACGGTTGCCTCCAAGTCGGAAATAAATTGCAAATCGTACTTTATAGTATCTACGCTCCAATCCACCGCGCCATTAATGGGAGTATTGATTTTGCAAGCAACCAAGCCTCGTCCTCGATGCAAAAAACCATTCCAAGCAGTATGCCCGATCGGCAAAATATTTTGGTGAATAAACAAGTTTTGCCAGTAGCCAAAGCTACCCTGCCAAACACTATCTTCAATTCGCATTTGTTTTCCATTAAAATAATATACGCTTCAGAACACAGATCCAATTACATCAGCGTTCATCTGTGTTCATCTGCTTATATCTGCGGTTAAAAAACCCCAATCCAATAATAAAAAAAATAATAAACTCACCATCATCCATACCTCGCAGATGAAAAACATGATTGTAAACAAATCGGCGGGCATCCTGACTCAGAGATGCAATGATCTCATTACAGTTGCGGGACAGCGCCGGATTCGCACCGAACTTTCCCCCTTACGTCTGATAGCTGTTCTCCATCAGAGCCGATCGATATACGGGGATATTACCACTATTTGGGATATTTGACAAAAAACCGTCCGCCTATTCACCAAACTCAATATTTTCATACAAATCTGCCAGCGAAATTTCCACAGCAACAGATGTTAAACTCAGCCGATCGCCCCCACAGCTATATTCCGAAAATATCCACTTATTCGCATCAGTTTTAGAATATTGCTCGACCTGTAGCCGATATTGGTCGATTAATAAATACTCCTGAAAACTAGGAATACTGCGATAAGCAGCAAACTTTTCATCGCGGTCATAAGCTTTGGTACCTTTAGACAGCACCTCAGCAATTAGCAGCGGATTGGTAATTGTATCCGTCCGTCCAGATTGCAACTCGATCGGGCGCGCTACCACCATCACATCCGGGTAAGTATAATTATTAAGCTGCGGAACCCAAAGCCGCTGATCCGAAGTAAAAGTCCGATAGGGTTTCCCTTTTAACGCCAGTTTCAGCGCAACAACTAAATTAGTGGTAATTTCATTGTGATCCGGTGTGCCGCCAGCCATCAGAACAATCTCCCCATTGATAAATTCATGCCGATCCAGAGAATTGATTTCCAATTCTAGATATTCCTCAGCGGTGTAGGTTTTGGTTTCAACTTGCGCGATCATACACAACGCTCTCCTTTAATCTACTCATTTCAGTTTATCTTGAAAATTCTGCTAATTCAACATAAAAGGAGAATTTAATCATGCTAAGAAACAGGCAAGATGCCTGTTCCACAAAGAGGAAATTTTCTGTTGGGGCGTTAGTTTGGCATCAAGAACAGGCAAGATGCCTGTTCCACAAAGATTGAATTTTCTTGTGGGGAGTAGGGGTTGGGCCGAAGAGCCCGCCCGTGCGATCGCACTTAACCCACTTACCGCAGCGGGACAAAGTTATAGCCAGTGCTTCCTCCTTGTTTAACTTGCACTAAAATCGGCTTACCAGCCCGATCGCCCGTGGGCAAAAACATCACTTCTTCGCTTGCTCCCGGTGTCGAAAAACTCGGATTTCTGAGTGCTTGTTGCAACCCTTCCCGCGTATTGCTTTGCCGCAAGCCTGCGATGACAGTTTGAGTCGCATCAAAACTCATTGCGGTTCGCCAATTTACTACTCCTCCCCAACGGCGGCTGGCATTTTGTGGAAAAGTGCTACCGGGATTAGTTTCAGGATGCCATGGAACAGGCAAAACAAGCCCGTCAACGTCCTTTTGCCCATCTTTTAAACTTTGAAAGGTGTACATTGTTGTGCTGCCGTAGAGTGGCAATTTGCCTTGATTGATGCGTGCCAGAGAGATGGCACGGTCAATGCGATCGACGTGGGGGGCTACCATCAATCCTTGTGCTCCTTTGCTGACAGCATCGGCGATCGCAATGTTGGGATTAAAAGATGGTATTGAAAAGTCGCAAACAGTGGGAACTAATTTGCCGCCAGCAGCAGTAAGAGCTGCCACAAATTCATCTTTAAATGATATATTATCCGGTGCTTGGGAGTCGTAACAAATAGCAATATTAGTTTTGCCTGCTGTTTTGACTGCATATTCTGCTAGGGGAGCAGCCATGACGCTAATATTGGGTACTGTCCGAAAGATGTAGCTACCAAATCCTGATAGATTATTGGCAAAGCTCGTCGGTGTCACCATTACCAGTTTTTCTTGCTGATATATCGGAGCAGCTTCGAGAGATGCGTTACTAGCATTGTGTCCAATTACTGCTAGTATACTTGCATCGTTTGTTAATGCTTTTGCAACATCTCTGACCACCTCTGGACTGTTGTCATCGTTGACAATTTCTACTTGCAGTTTTGCACCGTTGATGCCACCGCTATTATTGACTTCATCCTGAGCTTGGGCGACACCTCGGAGGATTTCTTGCGCGACATTGGGGTTGCTACCAATGGGGACGCTGACAGCAATTTTTACGGCAGAACTATTGCTGGCTGTGGCATTATTCAAATAGATAAGGGTTTCCGGGTCGTTGCGATTTTGTTTCAGCGAAGCCTGAAAATTCTGAATCGCAATTGAGTAATCTCCGTTCTTAAAAGCTTCAACGCCTGCTTGTTTATCTGGTGTGGTTTGGGATGTCACCAATATCTGATTTCCTAAACTGATACGATTGGCGATCGTTCCGGGTGCGATCGTTCCCGATGGACTCGCACCCGATGGGCTTGCACCAGATGTAGGTGTAAAAGTAGAAGTAGATATATCTGAACTTTTGGATGCCAATAAACCGGGAAGGAACTTGTACCCGCCAAACGCAATTAAGCCGAGAGCAACAATAAAAAAGATGGGCGGGGGGCTTTTTCTTTGGTTAGTCTCTTGGGACATAACTTTTTCTCCTGATATAATTTATACAGACTCTACAGAAAAGCTGTTAACAACAATCAGTATTCAAGATATTTTTGTTAAAGTCAATTCATTAAATTCACTAATTAAGTTCATAAAAGTCATATTTTTATTTTTAGGGCGGGCAGGATGCCCAGCCCACAAGAGTTTCATCGCGCGTTAGCTGTAAAATTTAGAGGCGGGACAATCTGAACCTAAATTTCTGAAACAGTCAGTAGTTAGTATGTCGGGTTGAAAATGAGTGTTACCAGACAATCCGAACAGTTCAATAAATTTCCAATATATTCGGATATTGGGAAAACAAAGGGATGCGGGTACCAACAGTTTTGATCCGCACTTTTTTACCAGATTGTTTTGCTTGAATGAGCTTACTTTTAACGTCGGAACTGTTGAATTTGAACCACCAAAACGTGTCTGAATTCCTAAACACGCCGGAGTTGGTGTGAATTAGTCGGAGTTGGCTGGACTCGCCGGAGCGCAGACTTTCCAAATCAATCACTTGAACCTCTTGTTCTTGCACGTTGGTGTAGTTTAACACTGCCACAGGAAGGTTGCAGACAACAACCCACATTAACAATGAGTTGTGAAAAAACAAATTAGACAGAAAATTTGCTCTAGTGTTACTGCGTTGAAAATAATTGTTGCGGTTCATAAAATACCCTCATAAATTCAAAATGAGATTTGATTGCATGACAAGCTTGAATTTGTGCTGTCAGTCAATGATATTCTCCAGAACGTCCCCTTCAAAATTTGGCAATTATTGTTCTAACTTCAACAAATTTTTAATTCGCGCCTGTGTGGAAGGGTGAGTAGAAAATAGACTTCTATACCAATCTCCACCCGAAAAATTTACAATTAACAGCGGTGCAAAAGCGGGATTGCTTTGAATTGGTATTTGTCGTGCGCTGGTTTCTAAGCGTTGCAAAGCATTAGCTAAAGCGCGCGGGTTTCCAGTTAATTTTGCTGCACTTGTATCGGCAGAAAATTCCCGCGTGCGCGAAATTGCTAACTGAATTGCTGTAGCAGCAATGGGAGCCAAGATGACAGTTAAAATCAACCCGAAAGGATTGCGATCGCTGCGATCATCTCCTCCCACTCCAAACCACATAGCATTGCTAGCCATCCGCGCTAACAGCGAAATTGCACCTGCAACCGTAGCTGCTACCGCTTGCGTCAGGGTGTCGCGCTTCTGGATGTGGCTGAGTTCGTGCGCGATCACCCCTTCGAGTTCGTCGTCTGACAGCAGATTCAGAATGCCATCAGTAAAAGCGATCGCTGCGTGTTCCGGGTCGCGACCAGTCGCAAAAGCATTGGCAGCCGGAGTCGCGATCGCGTACACTGCTGGCACGGGCAAACCCGCGCGTTGGCAGAGTCTTTCCACCATGCTGTAAATTTTCGGCGATCGGCTAGCAGTTACAGGTCGAGCACCGTAAGTTGCTAGCGCAATTTTATCTGAGTAATACCACACACTGAAATTCATCGCAGCGGTCAAGACAATACCTATAATCGCACCACCTGTACCGCCGATTACTCCATAGCTAATGGTAGTTAACAGAGCGCTCAGCAGAGCTAACAAAGCAACTGTTTTAATTTGATTCAGCATCTCAGATACTCCTAAGTTTTCTACTTTTTTAACTCCCAAAATACCCGACTTATCGCAGAAATAGCGTGTTTAATGTCTGTTTCGTGATTTGATATTTACTCATTTTTAAGTGAATAATGTTAACATAATCAAACAACCGGTGAAAGTCAATTCATATAATTCATTAATTTATTTCATAAAACTCATGAACTTCGAGTTCATAAAAGTCATATTTTGAAAATTTGTTGCAATATCGAGAAAAGCAAATATAGGACTTACGCAGTCAAAGGACAAAGAGTCCTTATTGACAAAAAGCTTTCAGAGAGGACAGTCGTCCTCTCTACAAATTGCACTCAGCTCAAATATCTAACAATTCACCAAACGCCGAATCAATATCAATCTCAGCAACAGCCACAGACTGAGCAACTGGTGAATGATTAGGAGACTCCGGCGACTCCAGCGAATGCACATTTACTACTGGTGATTCGGCCACAGGTTCCACAACAACAGACTTAGATTTTTTGACATTAATTACAGGTGATTGTGCTCCATTTTCTCCATTTTTACTGTTTTCGTTCCGCAGCAACATTGCCATCAAACCGTCCAACAAACCCCCACTACCGCCATTACCATTGACTGTGACATCGGGAACAACGCGAACGCTACCATCCGAAACCGCTTGCATCAATTGCAGCAGCGTGTAACTTTGCGTACCCAAAGCGTTGACACCAACTTGATAAGCATCCGCTTTTGCTTGTCCCATCAGCCGAATTCCTTCTGCTTCACCGCTTGCGTGTTCGATCGCAGCAGTTGCACTCAGTTGGGCAATTTTCACCCCTTGTTCTGCCGCCACCACCTGATTTTGAATGTTGGCGATCGCAGTTGCGCGCACCAATTCTTGACGCTGCGACTCTGAAATGCGCTGTACGTCGTAAGTTTTTTCTTGTTCTTGAGCAATTTTGCGATCGGTCAATGTTTGCATCAACTCTGGTGGTGGCGAAATCAAACCGATCAGCGTGTCCACAGCTTGCACGTCGTAGGCCCGCAGGGCTTGACGAACGTGTTCTGCCGCCTCTGCTTGGCGCTGGCTGCGCGCGATCAGGAAATCGAGTATTGTATATTCTTGAGAGGAGTTGCGAAAATAATTGCCCACAATTGGACGCAGCACTTGGTCGATCAGATTCTGCATCGAACCTTGCCGCGAAATCACTCTCGGTGCATCCAAAGTACCGACATGAATGATTTGAAAAACTTCTAACTCAAACGTAAATCCGTCAAAAGAAAGCAATTTCAAAGCACTTAACTTGGAGTCGTAGCCGTGTTCTCCGCTGAACCGCGATGTGAAGTTTAAAACAACATCGGTAGTAGGAACAAGTTCTACTTTCATCACTTTTGTATTGATCGGATGTTTGCCTGGATAAAGCGGTTCGATCCACACACCTTTATCGCCTTTATTAACAAGATTGCCGTGGGTAAAAGCCACACCGCTTACGTCTTGCTGCGATTTTCCTACATAGGAAATTACTACACCTACATAGCCGATCGGCACTTCGGTCATTTTTACCTGTTCAACTTGCACAAACCAAGGATTCAAATTCCAAGAACCCGATAAAATCACCTGTTCTTGCAAGCCCCTGCGCCCGCCACCTTTGATGAAAGATTGCGCTTTTTGGAAATTGTCGTGACCGGGAATTATCGGCCCGGCAATTTCACCTTCATCAATCGGAATCCCGTCTAGCACGTTCGCAATTCCCACGCGATCGGGAGCAAGTTTGTATAGTTGAAGTTCCGCAGGTTCCATACCCTTTGCAGCGGCATTAGCTGAAGTAATCACCTCAAATACAGCCGTATTGATCCGATAAGTACCAGTGGTGATGATGGCTAGTTGCCGTCCTTTTTCTCCACCGTCGGTGAGGAATTTGCGGGCATTTTGAAAATTGTCGCAATCGACGACTTTGCCTAAAATGCGATCGGAAGGAATGGTGGCTCCGTCATTGGCAATAATTAAACCAATTTCATCTTGAGGAACGACAACAACTGGTTCTTTGCGAATGCTATATTGCCAGGGAAAATAACCAAAATGCCAGCCGGGAGGAAGGGTATCTGCTTGCAAACCTCCTTCGCCATCGAGAGCAATTAATCTATTGGAGGGCAAATTTTTGCGGGAGAATTTCTTAGTAACAATTCCCACTTCTCGTTCGCCGATCGCAATTAATCCCAAAGTCCAGCCAATCTTGGGTATAAAGATGAAAACTAGGAACATTGCTCCTACGGGATAGATCCAAATCGGAATGCTAAATCCTTCTGCTTGGGCTGGTTGAACTTCCTGGGCTGGCGGCGGCGGATTGGTTTGAGCGGAAGTTGGTGGGGCAAAAGCGGATGCTGCTGCGATCGCGGTTGCGAAAGATACTGCTAGGGGTAGAAGTTTGGGAAGCCAACGTAATTTAGTCATAGTTTTTAACCTGTTTTAAGCTCAAATGTACTGAAAAGTTGTTAACTACAATTACTATTCAATAGATTTCTTTGAACGTCAATTCATTAAATTCATTAATTATGTTCATAAAAGTCATATTTGGAATATGATTGGGCAGGAAGTGCGATTGGTTCATCTCAAAATGAGTGACTAGAATTTCCATCCAATATTTACAAGCGATCGTACAATCTGTAAGAAAGTGCGATCGCCCTTATTCAATTCCTGCCCGCTAAACTAACGAGAATACGAAAATTATCAACAATAGTCCTGGTCGCGCGGGTAGTCAGAAACCGGGTTTTTGGCGAGAATACTTGGTTATAACCCGCAGATTCGGTAAAAACCCGGTTTCTTTGCTTGTGATGCGTAAGCCCCGTTGATATTAACCACCGCCACCGCCACCACCGCCACCACCGCCACCACCGCCACCACCGCCACCACCGCCACCACCGCCACCACCACCGCCACCGCCATCACTGTCATTGCTCAAGATTGGCATTACTACTTCATACTTGTGATGGTAAGAGCAGTTTCGACATTTGCAGGTAACTTCCTGCTTTCCTGCACGGGTATATGTAGGCTTAAACAAAACTTTATAAGTCCGTTTGAGTTTGAGTGTTTGGCACTCAGGGCAGCTTCGATTCTTGATTTCATTTGTGGTCATTAATAAAATCACTAAAATAGGAACAGACACCCAAAGAAGGCACATAAATAAAAATTCAAAAGGCTCAGAGTCAAAAAAGACTTGTTCTTCCGAAGAAGATTGAGATTGATTGCCAGCTTGTTGCCAGCGAGGTTCAGGTACATTGAGAATTTGCTGGGGAAATGCAATCTGCACTTCTAATTCTTGCAGCGGTTGAACAGGCTGACTTGCCACAAACTCAAATGTTTTAGCATCTACTTTGCGAGGAATAGCTGGCGTACCAAAATTCCTAAAAAGCAGAACTTTACCTGACAAAGTTTCTGGTAATTTTACTCTAACTTTTGCGGCATTAATTGGGGCTTTGCGACCTGATGAAATGGCTTTCCAATAAACTTGAGTATCCTGACCATCTAGCTGCAATCCACCTACTACTCGATATTTTATAACAAAAGTATGTGATTCTGGCGCTTTTAATTGATGTTGCCAGCGAATCCAAAGTTGATTGTTTTCAATCCCGGTCGTACTGGCGATTTTTTGATTATTTTCGGTAACGGTCACATCTTTAATTTCATCGACTTTATCTAAAGGAATATAGCGATATCGTTCATTGGTGTAGTCTGCTGTGAATACATATTTTTGCGTTTCGGTAACTAACATATCTCCGTTGGTCTGAACGTCGATGATGACGTTGATGTTATCCCAGTAGAAGGGTAGTTGTTGGGCGGCTGCATGAGTCACTGTTACCAACAAGAGGCTTAATGAAGCCATTAACAAAAAAACTATTTTTTTGATGAGTCGTTGATTTATCATAGGATTTCCACAAGATAAGTGTTGACTACAATAATTCAACAGGTTTCTTTTGAAGTCAATTCATTAAATTCATTAATTATGTTCATAAAAGTCATATATTAAGTCCGGCGGCAGGGAATTTGACTGGTTCCTAAGCTCTGCCTGGGAACCAATTTCCAGAGGCTCTACCTCACGTGGCGAAAGGGAAATTGGAGGCAGAGCCTCCGGTTCTGCATTACCAGGCAGAGCCTGGGAACGAGTAGTTTAATGTTGTAATAGCACGTTTAACCAAGTTAAAACTGTACACCCAAACAAAGCTTCAAATATATATCTTCGCGAAGGCTTGTAAGGGTAAGAATTCCAAACGCGCAGTTCTCCATTAAAGCCTCGCGAGGCTAAACTCAAGGAAACTTGACGGTAGTTTTCCAAAGTTCGCTGAAGCAATTGCCCGATTAAAATGCTTAAACTCTGCATTCCCCGCTTCCAAGTGCGGTAGCCACAGCGCGAGTTTTGTGCTATCCAAAGTTCATCGGCGATCGCCAATAAGCTAAAAATAAACCGATACATTAGTAATAGCAGTTCTGTGACTAACTCTGGACAGCGTAGTTGTCTAAGAATCTGCAAGATTTCGGTAAAGGGAACCGTCAAGAGGATGAAATACATACAACTTGTGGATGCGAAGGCGCGGGCAAATAGCAAGCTCACTTGGTATATTCCAGTGCGGCTCACATACAGATAAAAAGTGCCGACGCTAATCCCCCAACCTTGCCAAATATCCCACCCAATTGCAGGGATACGATCGCCCGCAACCGCACCCATAGCCAAAGCAGGCAAACTTGTCAGCAAAAACATCAACGGTAGCGACAGCAACCGCAAATACAGTTTCCCCGGAATACCCGCATAGACGACGATCCAGACTGCCAACCAAAGGCTGATCGACAATTGGACGATCGCCCCAGAAACTAGAGACAGAATTAAAAGGGCGATCGCAAAGGATAACTTGTGAGATGGCGGCAACCCCCGCAAGCGATTTGTATAAGCGAGACTATCAATCTGATGGTTCATTCCGACGATTTATGATCAGACTGCTGCCGAGATTGCGATCGGCCTTTATACAACCCAATGACGTACCCAACTACGCCAGCCCCGATCGCCGCTTGAGACGCAAACAATAGACTTGAAATTTCGCTGCTAGCGGGTTCAAACAAGTGATTGAACCAAGGTTTATAACCCGGTTTAATTTCGGTGATTGCTTTCTTAGCTTGGTCATCGGCACCGCCATATTCACCCCGCACAAAAACGAGAGGAAACGCTGCCAGAACAATCACAGCGCCAGCCAAAAGCCAATTTTGTCGCGAAGTAGATTGGTGATTTTTTGTAGTTTTTTGACTCACGGCGCCTCACTCCTGTCTCAATAATTTCAAAGTTTCTAACTCCGGCTTCCCGTAAGAATGCAGCCAGTTCCAGACCAATAGAGTCAGCAATCCCTCACTGATAGCCAGAGGTACTTGAGTGATAGCAAAGATGCCAGCAAACTTGAGAAACGAAGCCATAAAACCGCCACTAGCTGCTGGGAAAGCTAATGCTAATTGAATCGAAGTCGTCACATAAGTCAGTAAATCTGCCAAAGCCGCAGCACAAAAAATTGCCGCCCGCTGGCTACCAGTTCGCAACAGCAATTGATAAATAAAATACGCAGCGAAAGGGCCGACAATCGCCATCGAAAACATATTCGCTCCCAGCGTTGTCAAGCCACCATGCGCTAACAGTAACGTTTGAAAAAGCAGAACTAAAGCCCCCAGTACCGCCATCACCGAAGGGCCGAACAAAATTGCACCCAAACCGGTACCCGTTGGGTGAGAACAACTGCCCGTTACCGAGGGAATTTTTAAAGCAGAAAGCACAAAAGTAAACGCACCCGCCAAAGCCAACAATAGTTTAAGTTCGGGGTGTTCTTTTGTAATACGAGTAATCGATCGCAAACCTACTGCAAAAAAAGGCAACGCCACAATCCACCAAAACCCCGCCCATTGCACCGGCAAAAAACCTTCCGAAATGTGCATCGCTGCGGCGGGCGTTGCCGAACCCAGGACAATATAACAACTCAAGCCAGCCATCAATCCCAAGCTGACCAATTTCCGATTTCTGGTCTTCACGCTGAACCTCGCAGATGAGACTATGTAAATTAACACATCGGCGGGCATCCTGACTCAGAAAGCGACATGACTCTCATTACAGTTGCGGGACAGCGCCGGACTTGCACCGAACTTTCCCCCTTTCCTCTAACGGCTGCTCCCCATTAGAACCGACTGGTTAGACATAGTTTAGTCGATCGCGTAAATCTCAGCAAATATTTTACAAAAATTACTTCAGATTAACCAAGTCAAAATTACCTATCATCTTCTCTTCTCTTCCTTCGCGTCTTCGCGGTTCGTTCAATAAATACTATTGCCAAACAAATCAAAGGTATAATGTTAGTGAGTTTTGAGGAAAGCCGCCATGTTAGATTACAAATTTCCGAGGCACTGGCCCTCAGCCGATGAACTACCAGACTCAGATGAAACGCCTGTGGATAACGAACTGCAAGAACTAATACCAGGCTTGTTAAAAGCAATATTGCTCATACTTTGGGCAGAACGCATGGACTGGTTTTTTGGCATAGATATGGGTATTTATCATCACCCTGACGAACCGCCAATTGTCCCAGATGCTTTCTTAAGTTTAGGAGTAGAACGATTTTACGACGAAGAATTGCGTCCTAGTTACGTGCTGTGGGATGAAAATGTCATGCCACTTTTCGTCCTAGAAGTTGTTTCCCCAACTTATCGCAAGGAATACAGCACAAAATTAGACACTTATCAAGCTTTAGGCGTACTTTATTACGTCATTTATTCTTCCCGCCGCCGTCGTAAACCTCATTTGGAAGTACACAAGTTAGTCAATGGGAAGTACGAGTTACAGCCAGGACATCCAGTTTGGATGCCTGAAATTGGTTTGGGAATTGGTTGTGAAAGGGGAAGTTATTCTGGAGTGACAAGAGAGTGGTTGTATTGGTATGATGCCGATGGAAAACGTTATCTGACTCCTGAAGAACAGGTGAAAGAATCAGTCCAGCGCGCCCAACAGGAATCGCAGCGCGCCCAACAGGAATCGCAGCGCGCCGATCGATTGGCCCAACGTTCCGATCGACTAGCTCAGCGATTGCGGGAGTTGGGGATAGATCCTGATAATCTGACCTGATGGCAATCAAGAGTACCAGACTGACCGACTCTAGACGCTCAGAAACCGGGTTTTTCAACAGAGTTCGATCGTCCTCAACCGAGGATTTTTTGGAAAAAACCCGGTTGCTGCCTCCAGAAAAGTGTGAATATTTATCGCAAAAATCAGGAAATATCGAGCTAGATTTTGGAAAAACAGAGAGTTGGACGGCAAACATTGCGATCGAGCTCGAAAACATGAAAATCAACAGAGGTTATTAAATAATGGTCATGAATCTGCGTTCTTACGATATCATCTGTTTTGGTGATGAAGTTCCAGGAGTTCTAGCTGTTATCTCTGCCTCCAGAGAATATCTTCGCCGAACAAAGCGTTATCCGCGAATTCTACTGATGTCGAAAGCAAGCTTGCAAGAAGGAATTGGCGGGCATTTGGTAAGAGGCGGTCTTGCTTATTTAGATAGAAGTCAGATTAGTGAAGAACTTCAACAATCTTTAAAGTTAGATACCTTTGGTTCACCAGCGACAATCTATAAAGAATTCTTACAAAAATCCGGCGTTAAAGCAATTGCACTCGACCCCCGCAAAGCCAGTGCAGCGCTGAAAGAAATGCTGGTAAAAGCTGGGGCTGATCTCCTCAGCAAAGTAGAAATTAAATCAGTCAGTAAAGAAGGTCAAAAAATTGTCAGTATAACCACCTCTCAAGGCCTAGTTTATGCCGGCAAGCAATTTATTGATGCCACTGTCAATGCCGAATTAGCTCAAGCTGCCGGTGTGAGAAAGCTGAAGGGATTTGAAACATTTGGTCTGCCTAACTCAGAACTTCCTGTCACCCTCGTTTTTGAAACTCAAGGACTCAGTGCAAGAGCACTGAAAGAATTCGATTATATTTATCTAAAACGCTTCACAAACCTGGCAGATTCAGAGGGTCAAAAATTTTTGCTGCACGCTGCCGCCAAGGATGCCAAACTAGCAGGAGAACTCCGCCTGGAAATGACCGACACTAGAGGCAATCTCAAAACTCTGTGGGCGGGAAACGATCACATCGATGTTCGCTCCCCGGCTCTGTCTGTAGCTTACCACTCCTTTAGAGGAATAAAACTATCTTTTCCTGAAACTGGCGTAATTTTAGATGAGGGAAATATAGCAATACTTCCCAATGATAGACTTTCGTGGAATGCGCTGTTATTTGCAGTCACCGCCAGCGAAGCAGAAGCCTTAGCGAGAAGCGGGAGCAAACCCACGGCTAATATGCAAAGAGAGATGTTATTTATTACAAGTTGGCTGAGGAGTTTGGGGGCTACTTCTGTTACTTATGCCTCAGAACTTTATATCAGACACGCCGGCAATGTGACGGGAGTTGTAGAACCTTTAACTGGCACACAAATGCTGTTAGGTGGCGTACCTGCTAATGAAGCCCTGGCAACATTTAGCTATCATTTTGATGTCCGCGGAGGCATTCCGGGTATTCGCGACAAAGCAACTAGCGTAGGATGGTTGAAAAGTCTGAGTTTTAAACAGCCTATCTTGAATATTGGCATCCGCCACGCATTAATTAAAAACGTTCCTAACTTGGCAGTGGTCAGTCCGTGTTCTGGATTTGAAGGGTTTGCTTGTTCTGTCGGCAGAATTGTGGAATTCAACGCAGCAGTGGGTCAAGGTGTGGGTATCGCTGCGGTTAATGCCATTCTAAATAACAAGAATCTAGCTGATGTATCTAATCGAGAAGTGAGACAAGTTCTCGCTGAAACAGGCCAGTTACCTAAAATTTTTGGAGTTCCAAATAATGGTGAGGCAATGCTATTGGCGCAATTTGAGAATCTTGCCAGTTCGGATGCTATTGCGTAATATAAATTCCGGTTGCACTCCTCATGACTGTTGGCTGTTGACTGTTGACTGTTGACTGTTGACTGTTAGCTGTTGGCTGTTGACTAAAATTATGCTTTCGGGATAACGGACTGTTTGGAAATTGGAACAAATACCGATGCAACCGGGAACGATTTAATAGCAACTTCAATAAACAATTCAGTAGTAGGTTGGGCAGGTGGAACGAAACTCAACCCAAAATTTTTTAGCAAGAAATGAGTGAAATTGCTATTAATATTATGTCCCTTCGATCGACAACAATCACGTTGGTTTGTAGTGAGGAATTTAATCCGCATAAAATTCTGAGCACTTCCGTCGTCACTACAAACCTATAACGGTGATTTTACCGGAAATTATATAATAGCTCGATCGCCTGCACCGAATTATTGTGCTGCGCGGCACTAACCGGTGAAACAACTTTTCAACTTGAGACTTCGCTTGATTTTTCCAGCTTGGTTTCCCGCACAAACAAGAAAAGCGGGAAAGCACAGGAAAACGAAACAAGCACACCTAGAAGTAGGTACAGCCCTACAAAACTTATATCCAATCGTTTTGACTCAGCGTACATCCAAGTGCTTCCTGCTACAGTTGCGATAAACAAATCTAAACTTACCGATTTCGCAGCCAGATTAGCCGAACTCTCCTTTACAAAGTCCAGCAAGCCAGCATTGCTAAAAAACTGCAAGTTATAGTACCAAGGCAGCACCAGCCCCAAAATTGCTAAGATGAGATAAATGGTTCGCTTAACGCTCATAATTACCCTACCTGTTCTTTGAGCGACTGTATTACCCTACTCGCTAACAACCAATCCTTACTTCTTCTGCGGGCACTTCGGATGAATTCCCCCCTGCAAACAAATGTAAGCAATTTGAGTTTTATCTAAATTTTTAGCTTCCGCAAAATCAACTCCTAGGAATCGACCGGATTTACTACCAGTCGGATTTTGAATAAATTGATCCGAAGTTGCCTTCCCCAGAAACACAGCGCCTTTAAAATCTGCTCTAGCTAAATTCGCGCCCCTAAAATCAACCGAACTCACCTCCGCATTCCGAAAATTCGCATCTTGCAACTGAGCATCTTTTAAATTCACGTTGGCGAGTTTAGTCGAAGTCAAATCTGCCTTTTGTAAGTTGGCGCCGCTCAAATCAGCACCGGACAAATCAGCACCTTGCCATTCCGATTTAGACAAATTTGTCAAGGACAACTGAGCACCTTGAGCCTTCACTTTTGCCAAACGCGCGCCTGACAAATCCGCTCGCGACAAATTCGCGCTTCCTATATCTGCCCCGGTAAAACTTGCATTTTTTAACAGTGCTTCCTGTAAATTTGCTCCAATTAAAATAGCACTGCTGAAATTAGCTGAATTCAAATTGCCGTTTGACAAATTAGCTTTGTTCATGACAGCGCGCACAAAAGTAGTGCGGTTCATTACAGCACTGTTCAAAGATGCCCCGACCAAATTTACTCCTTCCAAATTAGCGCCACTCAAGTCAGAAATCCAATCGTCAAATGTACCCGGACGCCTGTCTTCGCCGGTGCCGTAAAAGCGAGCTCCCTGCAAGCTGGCATTGGTTAAATTGGCATTTCTCAACTTAATTCCCGACAAGTCAACTTTGTTTAAAACTAAAGTAAACTGAGACGGGCCGGCAGGACTTTGAGCTAAATCGGTGCGGCTGAGATCCGCGCCGTTGAGCTGGCTGCTATACACTGTGAGAATTTTGCCGATCGCCCTTTGTACTGTTCGCTGGCGGGCGGCCGCTAACTCGCGTTCCGGGGCCTTGCCGCCAAAGCGCAGGGAATCGAGATCGTTACTCAGGGCTTGATTCAACCGTTGCAACTCAGGCAAAGCTTTCGGCCCGCTACTGACTAAAGCTTGCTGGATCGCGTCCAGCATGGCGCGGTTGTCTTCTTGAGCTAGCAAATCCGCTAGCAGGGGTACGGCGCGGGAGTCTTCCACGGCCCCCAAAGCCAAAATAGCCGATCGCCTGCCGGATGCCCCGCTAGCCGATGTGGGAGACAATTTGCTGACTAAAGCTACAAATAATTCGTCGTTCCGCTGCCGGGAATCCCGCAAATTTGCTTGACTTTGAGTGTAGATGAGAGTGCCGACAAACAAAGTTAAAATCAATCCCGCGCTGCCGACGGTAACTATCACTAAAGTTGTGCCTGGGTGTTGGCGCATCCAATTCCACAAACTGGCATTTGTTTTCAGGCCGCTTTGTGGAGTCACCACCAAAGCCGCAATCTGCGCGTCTTCCTCCGTCCAATCTGGACTCTTGACAGGATCGGCAGACAGTTGATTTGATCGAGCATTGACCACCAAAGTATTCGCGAGGCGATCGTGTCCCGCTTGCCGTTTGTAACGCCATGCAACCGCCCCGTCTGCGAGCACTGCCAAGCCGCTCAGCCCCCCTAAAATCAGCAAATCAGGAAACGCACCGCTCAAGCGCCAAATGGCGTAAGCGACGCCCAGAGGCACTCCCCAGCGCCCCAAACTTTCGCGAATTAGCACGGGTCCAAAACCCGGAGGAGTACCCGACGCTGTGACAACTTTGACGCCGAACCAGCGTTTGGGGAGAGTTTGACCTGTTCTGGCGAGCAAAAACAGTTGCCACCCCGCTAAAACTGCCGGTGCCAGCAGTGCCCCTGACCAGAATAGATTAGTTAGGGGTGCGACTCTGGGGCTGCGATCGCGCACGGGTATGCCCAAGGTACGGGCGACGGTTTCGGATGCTGCTGCTATGGAGGAATTGAGCGGCACGGTTTGAGATTCATTGTTGACTAATGCCCCGATACTGAAGGGAACGAGGGCGCTGGCCGCAATTAACGAAATTTCCACTGCCCAAGCGCCGCACCTGCGAACCAGCAGTGGCATTTGCTTGGATTGTGTTTGCCAAGACGGATCGGGTTGATTGATGCCGCTGGGCGCGGTGGGGTTAGCCATATTTAGAAATTCCTATTATTTGTCGTTAGTATTTGAGGACTGGGGGGAAATTGCCAATTTATACGCTATGTAGATTAGCACTCCGAGAACGGCAAGAGTCATCAGCGCTGAAATTAGCTGTACGATGCTATTGAAGACTGTCAGGACAATTATCGCTCCGACGGCAAAGGCTGCCACCTGCCCAGGTTTGGGGAGTCTTTGAAAATTGTCCAGTAATTGATTGTAGAAGGTTCCGACGGCTTGATAGCTGTCTGGATTTTGTGTGATGAGTGGCGATCGTTCTACTTTAGCTTTTAGTTCTCCCAACGCTTGCTGCCAATTGAAATTATTTTGAGGATTCATAAAAAAATTCCGAAGTTATTTTAGATTAATGTGTTTGGAACCGCCATTATCCCCTACCGTCAAAGAACTAGAACCAAATGCCATTGTGTGAGGAAACATGAAGATCCATTACCTGGGCGATCGCGGCAAACTGTGGTTTAGCTCGATCGTGACCCTAGCCTTGGCAATGATTTTAGCGGATGCGGGTGCTGTTCGGAGCCAACCGCTACAAATTGCTCCCGGATTTCCCGAACCGCTGGGAGTTTCTGGAGTTTCCGGCGGCCCGAACAATAGCGGCGACTGCGGTTTTGTCTCTCAAGGGCCGAACCACGTCATTGAAGTAACGCAGGATTTGCCTTACTGGCGGATTGCAGTACAAACCGCTGGAGCTCCGAGTTTGATGATTCAGGGGCCGAGGGGGCGTTTCTGCGTCCTGCCGGCGAATGCTGCGGCGGGGAATGTAGAATTTTCCGGTTATGGGGACAAGGGGACTTATGTTATTTTTGTGGGCGATCGAGCTCAAGGTCAACACCCTTACTCTCTCTCTATTTCCCAAAAGCGAAATTAAAAATACAACGGAATTAGGACGCTTGCTGTGAGAAAATGGCTTTTTGGCGATCGTAAATAAGCCGGATTTCTAACAGCCCGTGCGTGGAATAGCCATTTCATATCAATTTTGTATTTGTTCTCTAACCCACTTCCGAAACAATCTGAGAGTTGGACTCGTGCCCACTGTTTGGCTTTGTTCGCAATATTGAGAAATAGCTTCAATAATTGGCAGATTGGGAAAAGTTGGACTAATTTCCGATTCAACATATTTCCCATCTTGAAGCACATTAATCTGAAGCTTGTTATTTTCATAGCGCCAGATTTCAGGTACTCCCAAAGCTTCGTAAGCATCGAGTTGAGTTTTGGAAGTTAGATCGACTTCAATTGCTAAGTCAGGTGGCGGATCGACAGTTAAGTCTATCCGCTTTTTGCCATTGGTGACAAGTTAAGACTTAATTGCATTTGTCAATCAGTAATATTACTCAAAAAAATTGCTGTTTTAGGAGTGGAAAATTCACGATTTAAGAGGGAGTAAGTATAAATATCACCCTCGGCACGATCGCACGATCGCCCAAATCTCAGTTTTATGCCCAAAATCCGAGTAAATGTTGAGCATAATTGCTGATTGACAAATGCTTTCTTAGCTTAACTTGTTACCAATGGCTTTTTGCCAATCATTAGAGCGTGATTCTGAATGTAAAAACATTCATCAGGCTCAATTCCTTGTAACATACTTTTTCGCTGGAAAGTCGTCGAACCAAATGGTTCAAAGTCGATTTCTAGTTCCTCAAACAGAATTTTAACTAAATAGCTAATAATGATTTTAGCTTTCTCATGTTCTGGTAGTGGCATCCTAATCTCCAAAGTTCCTTGACTGTAAGCTATTCTAGACCCACGGTGTTCTCCCAACTCTTCTAAAATTGCTTCAAATTCCTGCCAGTTGACATCATTGAACAGCACTCTATGTCCTGGGGGTACACTGATTTGTCTTAATTGCAGCGTTACCATTTCAACCTCCGATTTATTTAAGTTTATTATAACTGATACCATCTTTTAACTTGAGGGGTTGACAGCGCTATCTCAACTTAATTTACTGTTAACTATAGCCAAAAATCGAGCTGTCTAATCTGCGTTTTTTTGCTGCGTGTACAGTTCCTTAAACTTGCGCTGCTGCTCGTTGTGATCTACGATCGGAGAGGGATAATGAAGAAGTCTGCGTTCTAAAGACGAAATATTTCCTGTTAGCAAAACTTTAGTATCAACACGGCGCAATTCTGGAACCCAGTGCCGAATATATTCCCCCTCCGGGTCAAATTTCTGAGCTTGACTCGCGGGATTAAATATTCGCAAAGGTTTCGGGTCCATACCGCTCGATGCGCTCCACTGCCAGCCGCCGTTATTAGCAGAAAGGTCGGCATCTATTAATTTTTGCATGAAGTATTTTTCACCCCACTGCCAGTTAATAATTAAATCTTTGGTCAGGAAACTGGCGACTATCATGCGGCAGCGATTGTGCATCCAACCTGTCTGGTTTAACTGTCGCATTGCTGCATCGATAATAGGATACCCTGTTTTGCCTTTACACCAAGCTTGAAAAAGTGTTTCATCATTCTCCCAAGGAAAGTCTTTGAATGCTTGACGGTAGGGGCCGTCTGCTACTTCTGGGAAATTATACATGGCGTGTTGATAAAATTCCCGCCACGCTATTTCCTGTTGCCAAGTGCGGATGCTTGTACACGCTTCTTCGCTGCGGCAAGTGTCCATTACTATCTGGGTAGCTTGCCAAACAGTGCGGATGCCAATTGCACCAAATTTGAGGGCTGCGCTGAGTTGGGATGTGCCGTTAATGGCGGGGAAATTGCGCTGTTCTTGATATTGGTAAATTGCCCGATCGCAAAATTCTTCTAATTTTTGTTGCGCTGCATCTTCTCCGGGTTCTATTACTAATGGATTTTCCCAAATAAATCCCAAACTCAACGCTGTTGGCACTGTTTCCATTGCACCTGCTTGGTTGGCGATTGCTTGTTCTTCGGCGGTTAAGCCGGTCATTAATTCCAGATAAGTTATCGGCAGTGTCTCTACTGGTTGAGCTTTAGGTTTACTGTTCCATTTTTTCCAAAATGGTGTATAAACTGTGTAGGGAGTCCCTGTACCGCTGCGAATTTCATCTGGGGCGTGCAGCAGTTGATCCCAGAAATTTTGAACTTGAATTCCTGCTTGTTGGAGGGCGTTTGATACGGACTGATCGCGCTGTTTTGCGTAGGGTTCTACATCCCAGTTCCAAAATACTGCTTGAGCATTTATAGCTGTTGCTAATCTTGGTATTCCTAGGATCGGATCATCTTGAATTATCAGCAATTGGCTGCCTGCTTCCCTGTAACGCGAGGAGAGTTTTTGCAAGCAGCCGATCATGTAGGTGACTCTAGCTGGCGCTACGTCATCGCGATTTAGGATATTGCGATCGAGACAAAAAATTCCGACAACTTTCGGGCTTTGCTGGCGCGCTGCTGCCAGTCCGATGTTGTCAGAAATACGCAAGTCGCGGCGGTGCCAAAATAAAATGAGATTGGATATATCGGACATTCGATTTTAGATTTTAGATTTTACAGTCCTGGACACAAGAGGGTTCAACAACCCGGTTTCTAAGTTAACTTTTATCGGTTTGACGCAGGATTTTTATAAGAAACCGGGTTTGTCTGTCAGTCCTATTTAAGTCAAAAATGGACGGGCTAAGAAAAAGCTAGAAATGGATTTTGCGTCAATTGGTTCCCCAGCTAAAATAGCTTTTTCTAATTCTTCAGGGGTGAATAAAACTGTTTCAATGTCTTCATCATCGTCTTGTGCTGGCGGCTTTTCCAGTTTTTCCAAATCTTGGGCTAAGAAAGCATAAATGATTTCGTCAGAATAACCGGGGGCGAGAAAAAATTGCCCTAAGTTCTGCCATTTTCCAGCGCGATATCCGGTTTCTTCTTCGATTTCGCGTTTGATAGTTTCGGCGGGGCTTTCATTGATTTCTACCGTACCAGCGGGAAATTCTAAAATTCGCCCTTTTGTGGCAAAGCGGTATTGTCGCACCAAGACGAGTTTACCTTCGGGTGTGACGGGAACTGCCAGTGCTCCGCCTGGGTGGCGAATACATTCCCACTCGCCTTCGGAACCGTTGGGAAGACGGAGGGTAGCCACGTCAAAATTAAATTTGCGCCCTTGGTAAAATAGGCGTTGTTTGAGGAGTTGGGGTAGTTCTTGACCGATCGACATAAGCGACAAGCGAATAATGTTTGAGTGCACCGATTTAAGACATCATAGGCGATATCATAGGATTTTAGATTTTAGATGGGGAATGACTGATAATTATCACAGTTGGGAGCTTACCTACGGTTGCATTTTTTTACTGGTACGATCCGTGAATTTTGCTCCATTTTTACAAAGGAAATTTTTGCACTCCGGAACAGTCTGCGGTTTGCAGGAGTTGGACGATCGCATTTTTCGTCACCGGATGCACCCAATCCGGAGCAATTTCTGCTAAAGGTACTAATACAAAAGCTCTTTCGGTCATCCGGGGATGAGGTATAGTCAGTGTCGGAGTTTCTAGGACTAAATTGTCGTACAGCAGCAAATCTAGGTCTAGGGTTCTTGGCCCCCATTTTTCTCGGCGAATTCGATTAAATTTTATTTCAATTTCTAATAATTTTGCTAGCAATTGTTCGGGTTCTAAAGCAACTTCTAGGATGGCGCAAGCGTTGATGTAATCGGGTTGCGGCGGGCCAACGGGGGCGGTTTGATACCAGCTTGAATGAGATTTTACTGCTATTCCTGGGGTGTTGTTGAGGGTTACGATCGCGCTTTTGAGTGTGGCGAGGGAGTCGCCTAAGTTGCTACCAAGGGCGATCGCACATTTTGTTGATTTCATAAAGAAGAAGGTTCGGCAACGGATTGTGTAACGGATGTAACGGATGTCAGGAAGAAGGAAGAAGGAAGAAGAGTAATGCGGGGGCTGCTTGAGCGATATCCTTTACTACCGACAAATATTTCGAGTAAAACCAGACCCTAAAAGCCTAATTTTTGGTGGTAAATTGAGCCTACAGGACATTTTTTTAGGGAAATGTGAGGACACAAAATATTATTTTAATCAACTATTAACCAAGTGTTAAATTTTATTAACTATCATTGACAAGTGTTAGTATTTAGTTTCAAACATAATGAATTTGTACCTACGCTTATTGTCGGCTGTCATTCTAGCAATTATCAGTTTAACAGCAAGTATATCAATAGGTTTGGCTCAAACAAAAGAGCGCTACCTTACCCTAGATTCGGACGGCAGTCAATCTTTTGCGAGTTTAGTGCAGCAGGCGGAAGATTTAGCGAAAGAGTCGATCGCCCGCGAGTTTCAAGAAAATCCGGCATTAACAGAAGTTACAATCATCATTACAGCCGATCGCAGCCGACAAAGAGTTCCAGTTTTGCGATCGAGAGTATCCCGCCACGACTGGCAACAAGATGCGAGAATTGAACAGTGGACTAGATATTTTGCCGATGCTCAATTGCTGCTGGGATTCCGAAACGGCAATATTTCGTCCCCAAATTCTGGGTATTCGCAAGTGATGAATGCACCTGCGCCTAGTCGATCGACATTCCGAGAAAATGATCCGGGTTTTCGAGATGATTGAAATCGGGCATCGGGCATGGGGCATTGGGCATTGGTAGCAAACAACAAATAACCAATTATTAACCCAAATATAATTCCACTTTAATTAACCTTCAGGTTAACTTCCCTTAATTGAACAGTGATAGAGTTTCATACGGAATCATCAGATTAGGGAAGTTGGGTTGAATAAGGAATTTATGTCTAAAATAACTCGCCGACAACTGTTAATTTTCTTCGGCAGCAGTGCAGCTACCACTGTGCTTGCCCCTCAACTAACTCAAACACTGTTTGGCATCAATTCCACCTCGACCGAAGCTGTGGTAGGGCCGCTCTCTTTCACTCCGTTAAGACTTCCCCACCCGCTGCCGGTTTATCAAGAATTGTCTAGCTTTATGCCGACGGGCTTAAACGGACAGGGAACCGTGATGGCGGCCTCGCAGAATACTAAATTAACCAGCTACAACGTTGTTGACGATGTGGTTGTACCGCCGGAATACGAACGGTATGTGATTCTCCGCTGGGGCGATCGAGTTTTCCCCAATCCAGCAGACTATTTCGGCTACAACAACGACTACACTGGCTTCGTAGGCCTTCGCGGCAGCAGTGACGACGGTTATCTTTGGGTTAACCACGAGTATGTAGGCTTTCCGATGTCGAAAGTGACGCCGGAAGCGCCGTCTGATCTGGCACCATTTCCCACCACCGATCGCGCCGTCCTCGGTATAGACTTATCGGTAAAAAATCGCGATACCCTCGGCGAATTTCTGTACAATCTTGGTGGTTCGATCGTTCGCATCACCAAACAGTCTAACGGTAGATTTGGGGCGATCGCCGGCGACCCCCTCAACCGACGCATTCACGGACTTTCAGGGCTAGGAATCAACAGCCAGCGTACCGACAAATACAAAGATGTCACCTCCTGGGGAACCAGACAAGGGGATAACGAGTACCTCACGGGCACGGGCCCCGCAGCCACCCAAGTCTTCGCGCAAGTCAACACCGACGGACTCGGCAACCGCATCATCGGTACAGCTTACAACTGTTCCGGCGCCACAACCCCTTGGGGAACAATCCTCTCCGCCGAAGAAAACTTCCAAGGTAGCGAACTATTCTTCGTCGGAGTTCAGGAAAACATCAAACCCAACGGTGGCCAAACGGGCTACGCCAAGGGCACTATCGGTGAGGAATTCGGCTTAGTCGGCGAAAAATACGGCTGGATGGTAGAAGTCGATCCCCAAGATCCGAGTTTCCGCCCCCGGAAGCACACATGGTTGGGCCGTTTCCGCCACGAAAACGTCGGGATTCGCGCTGAAGCAGGCCGCAAGTTAATAGGGTACATGGGGGACGATCGGCGCGGCGGACACACCTGGAAATTTGTCAGCAACGGTACTGTCACCAATCCCGCAGATAAAACCAACAGCCGATTGTTTGAAGACGGCGTTTTGTACGTTGCCCAATATAACCGCAACGGTACTGGAAGATGGCTGCCACTGGCATTAAATACCCCGACCAATCCGGTGCGTCCTTCTAAAGTTGGCGAGGCGGAATTAGCAAGTTTTGGCAAAGCTCAAAGAGATGCAAATACTCGCTTACCCAAACGCGCCGGAATTGCTGGTCAAACCGAAGACGGCGGTTCTTTTGTAGTAGATACAACCAATGAAGCAAATGCAATTCCGGGCTACCAAAATAAAACTCTGGCTAATTTCTACAGCAGCCAAGGTGCGGTGTTAGTTGATGCTTTCTTAGCTGCTAATTTGATTGGTGGCACTCCGACGGCGCGGCCGGAAGATTTGGAAGTTAATCCTACTACTAAGGAAGTTTTTATTGCTTATACGGACGCCGCACCCGGAAGCGACGGCTATCCAGATTCTCGCATTTTTACTGTTGCTAAATACGGTAGCGCCGTCAACAGCACCCAGCAGTCGGGAGGACTTTACAAAATAATTGAAGACAGTCCAGACGGTGCAGGTTTGACTTTCCGCTGGCAGCGTTTGGCCCAAGGTGGAGAAGCGGGTTCGGTAGCTGGGGCGGGATTTGCTAGTGTAGATAATTTGGCTTTTGACCTTCAAGGCAATGTTTGGGGTGTGACTGATATGTCTACGAGCACGCATAACGGTTTTGATGTGGGTGCGGCTGGAAAGCCAACGACGATCGACCACAAGAAGACTGGAAATGTGTCAGATTTTACTGGAGTTTTCGGCAACAATTGGCTGTTTTATATTCCTAGTTCTGGGCCGAATGCAGGAACAGTAATTCCGTTTGCTTACGGCCCGAATCGGTGCGAAATGACGGGGCCGACTTTTGTGGGAGATACGCTATTGCTTGCGGTGCAGCATCCGGGGGAAGATTGCCCGATCGATGATGGTACTGTACTCAGTCGGCAAATTGAAATGTTGGATTTGAACGGTGCTGTTTTCAATCAGACTCGTAGTGTTTCTCGCGGGAGTTTGTGGCCGAGTAATATTGAGAATGATCGGCGTCGTTCGCCTATGCCGTCGGTGATTGGAATTCGTCGGGTGCGATCGACTCCAACGGGTCAGTTTGTTTAAATCTCACATCTTGCACCATTCTCGCTTAACAGGCAAGATGCCTGTTCCACAAGACAATTCACTCTTTGTGGAACAGGCATCTTGCCTGTTCATAAAAGCTTATTGAGATGTTGCTGCGGTTGCCCCAAGTGATGGGGACGGGTACTCTTGGGGGTTGCGTACTTAGTGTGCTTAAATATTAGTTTAAGTAGCCAAAAACTAAACTACGTCTGAATTGACGGAAAAGCTGAATTTACCTCGCCATCTTAAAGCCGATATCAGAGGTTTGGATTCCTCTGATTTAGATATTCCTCAAGCCTGCTGAGTCTGACGGGTTGTCAGCCTGTCAGGGACTAAATTCCTCTTGTAAGCCACTGTAATTGATTAAGTGCGATCGTACCAACTTTGCAGCGCCAAGCGGTGAACTTCCCGCCAGCTAATATTTTTAAGTCGGGCAATTTCCGCGCAATCTTCGTATTCCGGCTGTACATTAACAATCGTTTCTCCAGACTTCGCAACTTTTATCTTAACTTCGCCGTATTCTGTTTGAACTGTCTGGATTTCTCGGTGCAAAATCGTTCTTTGTTGAGTCGATCGCCTAATCCCCAGAGTAGTAGTCTCGCGAAAGATCACAGCTTCGCAAGCATCCTCAAATTCTGGATGACAAATCGCAGTTAACAAAACCCCCAGCCGCGACTTTTTCATCACAATTGGGGCAGTGAAAACATCCAGAGCTCCGGCGGCAAACAAAGCATCAAAAACATAGCCGATCGCCTGCGGACTCAAATCATCAATTTGCGTTTCCAACACCGTAATAGTTTCTATGGAATTGGGCATTGGGAATTGGGCATTGGGCATCGGGAATGGGGAATTGTTTAAAAACTTCTCTCTTCCTTCTTCCCTATTTCTTCTATCAGTTACAGAATCCGTTGCCGAACTTCCTTCTTCCCTATTTCTTCTATCCGTTACATCCGTTACAGAATCCGTTGCCGAACTTCTTTCTGACTTCTCCCCAATCCAGAGGCGCAAAATATTAGGAATTGCCAGATTTCGAGAACCTGCACCCAAACCGATCGCCTGAATTTGCATCGGCGGTGGCGGGCCGAAAGCAGAGGCGAGAGTACAGGCGATCGCAGTTCCCGTAGGAGTACACAATTCGCGATCGATCCCGTTGCTGTAAACCGGCACTCGGTGCGTTTCCCACAACCGCATCACCGCCGGCGTCGGCACCGCTAATCTGCCGTGTGCAGCCTTCACCGTACCGCCACCAGTCGGCATCGCCGAAAAGTAAAACTCCTGAATATCCAACCAATCCAAACCCAAACAAGTAGCGACAATATCAATAATTGCATCGGTTGCCCCCACCTCGTGAAAGTGAACCTCGCTTGCGGGGATACCGTGTACGGCACCTTCTGCCTCTGCTAATTTGCCAAATACGGCCAAACTCCAAGCTTCCACGCGCGGAGGCAATTTTGCAGAGACGATGATTTGCTCAATTTCGGGTAAATTGCGGTGATGAGTGTGACTAATTTCTGCATCTGCTTCGCCGTGACTGTGAGAATGTTCTTCCCCGTGATGATGGTGGTGGCGGGCGTCAAAAGTCGGGGATTCGGTTTCCGAGGGATCGAGTTCGGTAGCGGGATTTTTGGGTTTTAACGACAAATCCGCAGCTAAATCGACATAAAATTTAGTGGCTTGTTGAGTATTCCGGTGGACTAATTCCGTCCGCAACTGGTACTCTGTCGAAATGCCGAGCAAATTGAGTTTTTCGATTAGGTAGTCTAAAGGAACGCCAGCGTGGATGAGAGCTCCAATGCACATATCGCCAGCAATGCCGGTTGGACAGTCAAAATAAGCTATTTTATTCATTGTTAACAATTAATTTTCAACATTGATTGTTTCACTCGATATTTCGAGCGCCCACTTAGCCTGCAATATCTTAACATGGCAACTATTTACGAAGTGCATCCAGTTGCACCCCAAAGAGACCGGATAGAGAAAATTAACAAAGCTCTGAAAGATGGGGCAGTGATGCTTTATCCGACAGATACAGTTTATGCGATCGGCTGCGATATCAACTCCAAGTCTGCGGTAGAACGAGTCCGGCAAATCAAGCAACTATCCAATGATAAGCCTTTAACATTCCTCTGTTCCTCTCTGTCAAATATCACCGACTATGCTGCCGTCAGCGATGAAGCATACAGAATTATCAAGCGGTTAATACCGGGGCCTTATACATTTTTGCTGCCAGCTACCAAGTTAGTGCCACGGTTGGTAATGAACCCAAAACGGAAAACTACTGGAATTCGCGTGCCCGACCAGCGGCTTTGTTTTACACTGTTGGAAGCCTTGGGAAATCCAATTATTTCAACATCCGCTCACATTACCACGGATGATGAAGGTTCAGCACCCGTGCCAGCAGGAAAAGCAGAAAGTTTTGGCAAAGCTGAACTTTTTGACTGTTTTTCAAAGTTAGTAGATGTCATTGTCGATGACGGTTCCGATCCGGGATATCAAGTTTCCACCATTCTCGATTTGACCGCAAGCGAACCGATTGTTGTTCGCCGTGGTTTGGGTTCGGAAGCTGTCGCCGTTTGGGAAGATTAAAATTTGAGGATGCTTTCGCTTCTCCAACAGTCCGCCGGGGGTTCAAAACCCCCGTCTCATAGCGAAAGTCCTCTCAAAGAGGACTGTTAAATATAGCGGTTATGGTATTGAATTTAATTAAGCTCTGTCCTATATTTTAAAGGATTGACAATTATCAGAGGAGCAATCGCTATCAGTAGATATTAGATATTATTTCTATTTGAACTCATCGCAACTTATGTTATTCCTCCCTAATTTCCACAGTCGTCTTAAGACGACTTCAGCTATGAGCCAGGGAATTAATTCCCTGGCGGCCTGTCGGAATCGCCAGCTAACAAACCTGCGGAGAAAACCTAAGCCTCTACCTTAACTCCTTTCCAAAAAGCAATATATCCGGCAATATTTTTAGCAGCATCTTTTGGAGTAGGATAGTACCAAGCAGCATCTTTATTAACTTGTCCGCCGACTTCGACACTGTAGTAACTAGCAACACCTTTCCAACCACAAGTAGTGTGAGTGCTGCTATCCTTGAAATACTCACGGTTAATGGCATCGGCGGGGAAATAATAGTTGTTGTCTACAATTTCGCACTTGTCGCTCTCGGCCAAAACGGCACCATTCCAAATTGCTTTCGGCATCAGTTTTTCTGCTTAAATTGAGATTCTCAATTATTGTAACTGTATTTGTGCTCAAAAGGCATAGAATAGTTGAGAAGCCAACAACCAACTACTGCAAATGCCAGCGTCTCATCCGCCAATATCTTCTGTGCCACTGTCCCTGGAACAAGCTCTTAAACATTTTTTTGGCTATGACTCTTTCCGTCCGGGACAGCAGGAAATTGTCGAAGCTGCTTTACAAAAACGGGATATGATGATTGTCATGCCGACGGGTGGTGGCAAGTCTTTGTGTTTTCAATTACCGGCACTGTTGAAACCGGGATTGACAGTGGTTGTTTCACCGTTAATTGCTCTGATGCAAGACCAGGTGGAAGCTTTGCAGGATAATGGAATTGGGGCGACTTTTCTCAACAGCACTTTGAGCAGTCAGGAAACCCGATCGCGCGAAACTGCGATTCTCGAAGGTAAGATTAAATTGCTTTATGTTGCACCCGAACGCTTGCTGGGTGAGAGATTTTTACCATTTTTAGATATAGTAGCAAATAAGTTAGGAATTTCGGCATTTGCGATCGACGAAGCCCACTGCGTTTCGGAATGGGGGCACGACTTTCGACCAGAATACAGGCAAATGCAGCGAGTGCGCGATCGATATCCCGACATTCCCATTATGGGACTAACCGCCACCGCCACCGAGCGCGTCCGCCAAGACATTATCCAGCAGCTAACTCTGCGAAATCCCTACATCCACGTCGCCAGTTTCAACCGTCCCAATTTATACTACGAAGTTCGCCCCAAAACTAAGCACAGTTTTGCCGAAGTTTTGCAAATTATCCAAAAAAAAGGCGGTTCGGGAATTATCTATTGCCTCAGCCGCAAAAAAGTTGACGAAGTTGCCTATAAATTGCAACAAAGCGGCATCCAAGCCTTACCCTACCACGCCGGCATGAACGATGTCGATCGCGCAACCAATCAAACCCGCTTCATTCGCGACGACGTGCAAGTAATGGTAGCCACAGTAGCCTTTGGCATGGGAATTAACAAACCCGACGTGCGGTTTGTAATTCACTACGACTTACCCAAGAATCTCGAAGGATACTATCAAGAATCCGGCCGCGCAGGCCGAGACAACGAACCCGCCCATTGCAGCTTATTTTACGGCTACGGCGATGTCAAAACCATCGAATACATCATCGAGCAAAAACCAGATCCGCAAGAACAACGAATTGCCCGCCAACAATTACGTCGAGTAATCAACTATGCAGAATCCAGCGATTGCCGTCGCACAATCCAGTTAAGTTATTTTGGCGATTCATTCCCCGGAAACTGCGGTACTTGCGATAACTGTTGCAACCAAAAACCAGTAGAAGATTGGACGATTGAGGCAATGAAATTTCTATCTTGCGTCGCCAGATGCCAAGAAAAATTCGGCATGAATCACATTATTGACGTGCTGCGCGGTTCAAAAAATCAAAAAATATTGCAATACCAGCACAACCAACTTTCTACTTACGGAATTGGCAAAGATAGAAGTGCTGAGGAATGGAAAAAGTTGAGTCGTTCGCTGTTAAATCAAGGTTTTTTAGAGGAAAGAACAGACGGGTTTCCCATTTTGAAACTGAATGAAAAAAGTTGGGAAATCATGAAACGTCAGCGCATAGTTGAAATCGCCATTGAACCCCAGCGAGAAGTACAGGGTAAAGTTCGGTCTTTGGCAGTAGAAGTAGAAGGTTTATTTGCCATACTGCGGACACTACGCAAACAAATTGCCGACGAACAATTTGTACCACCTTACGTAGTTTTTGCCGATAAAAGCTTGCGAGATATGGCAGAAAAACGCCCACAAAATCTCACCGAGTTCGAGGAAGTTTACGGCGTTGGTAGCAACAAGCGAAATAAGTACGGTAAAGTTTTCTTGGAGGCAATTCGCAATTTTTGCCAAGAACAAGGATTGTCAAGTAGTGCTGCATCTTCTGAGGTCGCTAATCTTCCCAATCTTTCCAACGTTGCGTCTTATTCGCAGATGCAAACCTGGGAATTATACCGACAAGGTTTGACAGTTCAAGGAATAGCGAATGCGCGGGGGATGAGTCCTAATACTATTTCTGGGCATCTGATAGAATTGATGGAAATGGGCAGGGAAGTTGATATAAATTTGTTGGTTGAATCGGAACGCCAGCAGGCGATAGTGTACGCTATTGAAGTTATGGGAGATGAAAAACTGAGAGCAATTTATGATTTTTTGGAAGAACGTTATACTTTTGAGGAGATTAAGTTTGTGCGGGCTTGGTGGCGGCAAAATTATGTAGGTTTTTAACCGCCGATGTAGGCTGATGAACGCTGGTGGGCGCAGATAATTAATAGATAGGAGGGACAAATGATAATAAATAAATTAGCTTTTGGGGATAATATATTAAAGTAGCGTTTTTAACCGATATATTTTTTCCATTTGGCTGTGCTAGCTGGCAGATGTGGGGTTGGCAAAACTCAAATTTCAAAAGTAATTTTTAAATTGCTATAAGTCAGTAAGCTTGAGTTGGCTAACCGTCTCATTGTTCGCTATGGTTCGTGCCGTTGCGAGGGTAAGAAGCAATCGTCGAGACTTTCTTCTGTTCTCAATTTTAGTGAGTGAGGAGGGCGAGAAATTACCTTTTTAACTGAACCTTATTGAGGTATAACTACCCTAGTCAAACCACTTTTTATATAAGTAGTAGAGTGAGAGAGATTAATCTTTAAATCCACACGCAGGAGACTCTTTACACTTACGCCCCGCTCCAATGATTGAATTATATTGATGCAGCCGGAAACGATATTAAGTGTCTCTGTGCAGCCATAAACACCCTAAATTTTAGCATGGTATTTGGTGTTGGGAAAATTATATAGAGGGGTTTTTGAGGGCGAGAAAGTAAGTTTCTAAACTTTAGCAGTGTACAATAAATAGTTGACTTCGTTAGCTAACCATTCGTTAAACAGATTGTGCAATATTTCTTGATACCGTTCAGGGGTTAATTCCGCCGGGAGAAACTTTTCAACCAGGAACAAGTGATATCCTAGCTCTGTTTCAATTGGACGAATTACTTCTCCGGGTTTAGCGCTAAATACGGCGACGGCTATGTCTGGTTTTAAACCCCACCGATAAACCTTGCCTTTGCAACCGCATAAATGCCGGCTATTTTCGTCAATGTCGTAAAGATGAGCAGCATCAAAAAAGCTGATTTCTCCTTCTTGAATTTGATAAAATAGTTCCTGAGCAAGCTGGGGGTTTGCAACAACTATTTGATAAAGAATTATTTGGTCGAATTGCAATTTGTTTTGAATAAAAATCTTTTCTACTTCTTTGCTGAACAAGTGTTCGGCTAGTTTTTGGCTGAGGAGCCGATCGCAAATTCCGGCTTCTAAATCTTCTACCGAAATCATCTGATCGACCAGCCAAGCAATCGTATCCGCCGCTTTCTCCAAACGCTTCTCGCGGCGGAGTTGGTCGCCCACAGCTTGAATTTCGTCGGGAGTCACAGTTAACCCCCGTTCCAGGGCTGCTTTCTCAATAACTTTTTTCTGCAAAACCTTTTGACTAAATGTCTTTATTTGCTGCTCTTGTCTGAGTAGTTCAATGATTTCACTTGCTTCAATCAATGGCCCGTAAAAGTCCTTCATCTTTCTCTCTCCACCTATATGACTTTATTAAGTTCATCCCCCGACGCTTCCTGCGGGGTAGTTGGGGTTAACGGTTAACGGTTAGCTACAAGATGTCATTTGGCAAACTAATAAAATCAGCATTGCTCAAAGTTGTTGCACCCGCTGCGTTAACTGTTCCCAAAACAACAGCTAAAATTCGATCGCCATTATTGGAACTAAACTTGAGCAGAGTGGCGTCTATCGTACCGTCACCATCAGTATCAAACGCGACGAGTGTCAAGTCTGTTACCGAAAGTCCCCCTATTAGCCCAATTCGATCGCCTTGAGCGGGATTGAAATCAACGACTCGATCGGCTAAAAATGGATTAGCTGCTGCACTCGCTGTTTCGGGTTGAAATGCAAAGGTATCAGCGCCGCTACCTCCAATCAATGTATCGGTGCCGAAGTCGCCACAAAGAAAATCGTCGCCGTTGCCACCAATCAGCAAATCTTGACCTTTCCCTCCCCGCAAAGTGTCGTTTCCATCGCCTCCATCGATCGCATCATCACCTCTGTTAGCTTGGACAATATCGTCGCCACTTCCTGCGAAAATTTGATCACTCCCGCTACCGCAAGTAATGACATCTCTATCGCTGGTGCCCCGCCAATATCCGTCGCCGTTACTGTCGTAGGTGACAGTTAATACCGCAGGATTATTGTCTGGGGCGGTAATTTCAGGAGGCGGTGTTGTCTCAGCATTGCTGTTGGCATTGTTACCGGGAAGTGCGATCGAATTATTGCTGTTACTGTTATTTGTGGGATCAGAAATTGTCGTACTCTCGTCGCCAGTACCCGTACCGTCTAGAGAGAAATTGGAAGGACTTGAATTGCTAGAAGTGCCGCCAGTTAGCGGGGTGAGCATTGCACCGTCATTATTTGACAGTATGGGTGTGGGCGTAGGTGCTGGCGCTGTGGCGTTAGTAGTTGGGGGCGCCACTGTGGAAGCACTCGCTGTCGCGCTGCCACTGCTAGATGTAGCCCCCACAGCGTAAGCAGTCTCACTACTTGTACTACTTCCCGTCGGGGAAGTTGCTCTCGCGCTGCTGGTACTGCCTGCACCGCTGCTATCTACAAAGGAACTAGACTTGTTGGAACTGCTGCTGCCACCACCAGGGTTATTCGCCAACGAATACAAGGTGTTTAAACTATTGCTGTTTCCAACAATATTATTTAAGGGATCAGGAGCTAATAAATCTAATGGAGGCATCGCGATTTATCTCCTTTGACCTATCAACACGAAAAGCACTTGCACGATCGCCGACACTCCGCATTTCAATGAATGCAAATGTATAATTTTAAAAAGTGTGAAGCAATTGCTCTTGACTTCACACTAAAGACCGAAATGTTTTTCATAAATGAACCTTGGTCTATTCCGAAAGTAGGACGGGACAACACTGTTACCAACACCAATCTGGGCGATCGGTACTGATTGCCAATGGCATTTGATTTAGCCATCACCATCACTCTCAAAAGGCTTGTATAAATTTAAACTGCACCTTCCTTGCACTCGCCCGTACTGAAAAAATATTAGGGCGGACTGCTAAAGATGAGCAAAAACCGTGTTTTATTTCGATTTGCCTAAATATATCTGGACTAATTAGAGGTATGTTGCCAATTTGGCAGATTTGTTTGAAATTATCAGACTTACGCCTGTTTTCAATTTTTATACTCTTTGTATCCGGGCGCGCGCTTGCTGGTGTTGAGAACCGATGACACACCGCTGCTCCCGTTCCTGAATTGTGATTAACAGAGCGGGGTTTGGCAACAGTTTGATGACTGTGGTTGAGCGGATGGGAGGGGACTTGGAACGGCGGTTGGAGGGGCTTGCATCAGCCTGGAAGGCGACGGATTTGGCCGATTTGAATATGATCGCGATCAAAGGGATGCGGACTCATGGCAGGTGCAGGGCGATCGCCCTGGTATTGACACCGACGTAGTTTTGCAGATATTGATCCCAGTCATCTGGTAATGAAACATAAGGAGCAAGATAAATATCGGGTTCTTCTTCATTCACACTTTGAATGCGGAGTTGACTGAGTTCAAAACTATCGGCAGAAAAATTACTCAAGAAGAGAGACATCCGTGTATCTGTACTAACTTTTGCTGGATGTAAGCAGCAAAAGCAGGAATTACCTCTTCTTCATAACCAGGCAGGCAAATAAGTCCTGTGTAATCTGCTATACTATTTCCTGCCATGCAGATTTCAGTTTCAAAGCCCCCTCCATCCTGGTGGGCTAATAAAGTTTTTAGAGGGAAAAAAGCAACATAGGATGAATCTTTTTTGGTATCTGGTTTTGCAGCTAATAGGAACCACGGCTCATGAACCCTCTGCAACCATCCAGATAACCAAATCCAGGATAAGAAGAAGTGAGCCTGATGATC
Source organism: Microcoleus sp. w1-18aA5 (assembly GCF_036701705.1). Taxonomy (NCBI): domain Bacteria; kingdom Bacillati; phylum Cyanobacteriota; class Cyanophyceae; order Oscillatoriales; family Microcoleaceae; genus Microcoleus; species Microcoleus sp. w1-18aA5. Next base: position 64,059 of record NZ_JAUPTE010000031.1, read on the forward strand.
TGCGGCGTATACAGAATCTCAATTTTCTCTGATTTTCTTAAATGTTTCAAAATTATCAATTTTCTCACTCTGCATATAATTTTTTCCTCACCAATTATACTCCCATATTTGTCGGTTAAGACTAAATATTCCTAATCCTCCTGAGAGGATTTCTGAAACCCAGTATTATCGATCATCTTCCTATCGGGTGAGACTATTAACGCCCAAAAAATGAAATAGAAGTACTGCGAATTGTAGATGAAGCACTTTGGTTTCCAGTCCTTGCATAGGCTCTGGCTGTTGAATTGGCTCTACTATACTCAAGACTACCCAAGTCTTTAACCGTTGTGTTGGTTACAGCATTTGTATAAGTTTCATTACCAATAGCTAGTCCACCTGCAACAGCTATCGCATATCCAGGCTCGGCTGTTGTTGTGGCGAATGTATCAGCGTAAACATTGCTACCACCTTGTACAACTGTGCTTTCGCTTTCGTTAATGGGTTCTAAATAACTTAAGTCAGAGATGATTAAGCAATATTTCATGGCAGGATCACGAGAAGTTTTTAGCAGACTCAATTCATTTTAAATTGAAGATATACTAGAGCAACTAGATGTTGATGAAGTGCTGCTAAAACTCGATGAAGAAGAACTACTATAACTCGATTTGGCGTAACCACTGGAGCTATTAGCAGATGAAACCTTTACAGAAATGCTTTGACTAATTTCACCTCGATCATCGCCAGATGCTTCGATTACGCTTTTCGCCTCAGCAATAACTTTACCATCGGGTGAGACTATGCGTTTGACAACAAGTTTAGAGTCAGCCATGGGTTGAACACCGATTTTTATTGATTATAAAAAAATTGGATAAATCCTAAATCTGTAAGTCGTAAATGGTAATCACTTACGGCTCTATTTGAAAATAGATCTCGTCAGTTGATTACTTGTTTAAAAGCAAATTAATCAACTACGTAAATTACCTAAGTAAGGCGGTCAGAATCAACCCAACTCTGTAATAAAACCTCAAGTCTATGTATTAAGTTATTAGTAGGGCTTGAGCAATGAAGCCCTACTAGAAACCACATAGTTAGAATTGTTCCTGCCCACCTACTTATTCCAATTGCCAAGTGACTTGATGAATTGGAGTTATATGCTAGCTAGCTGCAGAAAATCCAGTGGAAGCAGAATACTCACCTTCTACAACAGTAGTAAAGATTTGGGTCGAGGTGTTTTTCCCAAAAGCTTCAGATTGAGCTGTCGCTAGATTGTTCTTGATGTCAACAAATTGCGTGTAAATCTTGTCAACGTCAAAACGTTCCTTAACATCGAGTTCGGCTTTGACACGGGAGTTGAGGCGGCCGAAAAAGATACCACCAACTACATCAGAAGTTTCAGCAGTTTCCAAGTAGTTCAGATCGGAAATAATCATGGCTTTTCTCCTTTTTCCTTGTGAGTTTTTTGCTAGAAGCAACCTTTGGTTGTTCTGTATTTAATATAGCTAGGCTAATCAGACCTGTGTTGCCATTTTGGCAGATTAATTTTGACAGGTACTGAAAACGTAAAAGGTAGGCTACTCAATCAACTTGAGTAGGACGGGCATTGCCGAAATAGAGGAATAACTGTATTAGACTCGATCGCAAAGCAGGATAAATTCACAATAGCTAAAATCGGGTTTCTGAGTATAAAGTAATTAATTTGGCTAAGGTTGCCATTTTGGCAGATTTATCGAAAGCGCGGATGTTAGATACTCAAAAACCCGATCGCCCGCGGTGAGTCAACCAAAAAATTGGTACACCCAACGCCCGCAATCGGGTTGTCGGTCAATCGACTAAATTACTTACCCGCCCAATTAAACCAGCGCGTCTTACATCCAGCCCAAAATCCTTGATTGTGAACATCAACCCCCGGCGCCGAGATATGTGAACCTGCGCCTGCGACTTCAGCTACAAAACCTGCGGTATCTGAGTGCAACTCGCTACCCATCGGAATTGCATCACCCCCTCGAACTCCGGCTCGTTTTTCCCTCACCACTTCCACATAATCTAAATCCGCAATTTTCCCCAATGCAGGCTTAGTTTCGGATTTACTCGACTTGCTGATTTGACTGTTTTCCTTAAGCAAGCGGTTGGAAGTACGGTAAGGGATATAGTCCAGAGGATTGTAACCCGTGCACCGCAAAAGTAAAAAACAAGCCCAAGAATACTTTCCTGCCAGGATGGCTGAAATTATCTCATCCAATTGTTCTGGTTTGATTCCAATTTGAGAATGATTGGCAGAATGGTGAAATTGGGAATTCATTGTTTTATCCTGTTTTGTGTATAGAGAGTGACAAAGGACAACAACCACTTAACTAACGTTCTACAAACTCATGCCGCCCTTTTGTAGCTGCTTGAGAGGGTCAAGCAAAATGTCGGCTATGCTGCGCTGGCGAATGACAATTTTCGCAGTAGCTGTTTGGCCAGCTTTGAGTTTCCAGGTTTGGTTTTTGGCTTTCACTGAGTCTCGATCGATACTCACTTCCACCCGGTAAAAAACACCCAATCGCTCGTCTGTTTTGGCATCGGGCGAAATAGATAAAACTTTTCCCGGAATCACGCCGTAATTTTGATAAGGAAAAGCATCGAATTTGACTTGCACCGGCATTCCGGTTTTGACAAATCCCGCTTCTCGGTTCGGCAAACTGACTTCCAGCACTAGCGGAGCGTGATTCGGAGTCATTTCTGCAATAGTTTGACCCGGTTGAACTACTTCGCCGGTGTTGTGAATGTTGAGTGCGGAAATCACTCCGCTGACGGGTGCGTAGAGAAATCTTTGTTTGAGCTTATTTTTTGCTTGATCGAGCAGGGTTTGGGTTTCGGCAATTTTGGATTTGACTTGATTTAATTGCATTTCCAACTGCTGAATTTTTTGCTCTTTTTCTAACTGCATTTGGCGCGCTGCGGCTTGTTTGCTGGCGGCTTCGGCTTGCAGTCGATCGACTTCTGCCAGTTGTTGGGCTAATTCACCTTGAGATCTAGAAATGGCGCTAGTTCGATCGCGCAAATTTTGCTCGACTTCAAACAACCTTTCCTTAACCCCAGTTGCATCAGACAGTTGACTCCTAATGGCAGCACTTTGCCTGTCGCGAACGGTTTGCTCGACTTCAAAGGCGCGATCGTCAGCCTGAGTTGTCTCCCCCAACTGGCTTCTAATCACCGCATTTTCGCTTTCTCGCAGAGCTTCCTCAGCTTGAAACAATACGTCTTTTGACAGAGCTCCTTCATCTACCAAAGGTTTGAGACGCGCGATCCGCTCTTTGTGAGCGGCTACTTTTGCTTGCAATTGACCCAGCAATTCTTGAGTCTTTCGTTGCAATGGTTTCACCTGATCGCGCCGCCCTTGCTGGGAGTTAATATCTGTTTTCAGTTGCGAGAGCAAGTCTTGCACATTCTTTTCCAGAGGTTTGAGCTGTTGCTTACGCGCTTGCTGAGACACTAAATCTGCTTGCAATTGCTCGATTTGAGACTGCGTGGTGGCCGCTGAAGCGCGAGCACGGGCGATCGCAGCTTCAGCCCCCCGCTGGTCTGCAGCAGCAATAGCTTGGCTCGCTTCAACTTCCAGTTTAGTTCTCTCGATCGAACTCATCTCTTGCACCAATTGAATCCGATAAGAGTCCAGAATTTTATCAAGACGCTCCACCTCGCTCTGAGCATTCGACGGGTCTAATTCGGCCAATAATTGTCCAGCTTTGATTTTTTGACCTTCTTTGATAGCGAGGTTAATAATTTTTCCCGTCTCCGTAGGGTGAATTTTGTAAACAGCGCCTTTGGGAACTAATTTGCCCTGAGCATGACCAACCTCGTCAATTTTTCCCAAAGTTGCCCACGTTCCAAAAGCTACGGAAAAAACCATTCCTCCTAATATCAACCGCTGCGGAAAAGATACTGGTGGCTGGTCGAGTACCGAGTGCAAAGAAGTAGACCAATTATTGGCATCAGGCTGCCGTAACTGTAATTTTGCAATATTGATACCGTCATGAGTTTGAGAAGAGCGATTTTGAGATTCGACAACTTCTAAAGATCGGTCTTTTTTTCTGGTTTCGTTTTCTTGCCTAGAAGCTACGCCCCCATAGACTTCACCTATTTCGTTAGGAGCGTGACCTAATTCTTTGGCATCTTCTGAAAACATTTTATTTCCTCCAAATTAGTCTGTTGACTGTTGGCAGTTGGCAGTTGTTAGGAGCTATAAGTCAGGAGTCAGAAATTAGTAGTCAGGAGTCAGGAGTCAGGAGTCAGTAAAAATGATATTTAGTCTTGTATTGGTTGCTAATGACTAATGACTAATGACTAATGACTAATGACTAATGACTAATGACTAATGACTAATGACTAATGACTAATG